>JBKJKL010000220.1:0-7551 GCA_046597485.1 Chthoniobacterales bacterium | reverse complement strand
GTGCGGGCGTCGAGGAATTTATTTGCCGAAGTGGTGATGTTGAGCGGGCCGTTGGCGTTCGTGATTCCGAGGCCGCTCATGGTGCCGGCGGTCCAATTGAGTGGGCCGCTGTCCGTGAGGGTGCCGACGCCGGTCAACGTGCCGCTCAAATCAAATTGCACGGCGGTGAACAAGCTGCCGGTTCCGATCGTCACGAGACCCGCGTTATTGAAGGCAAAGGTGCGATCGAAGTTGCGGCCGTTGGTGATGGTGAATCTGCCGGTCGCAGTGTTGTTACTGAAGTCGCGCAGCGCGTCGGTCGTGTTGTCGCTCGTGTGGATGATCGTGTTCGCGCCGTCGAGCACGATGCCCGCGGCGTTATTCACGATCTGGCCGATGTTCAGATTCAGGACGCTAGCGTTGCCGGTGGAAACGGAGCGGTAGATCCCGCCGGTCATGGTTTGCGTGCCACTGTTGTAGTTCGTCAGGACTGACGAGGCATCCATTTGCAGCACGCTCCCGTCGAGCGCTTCGAAGGTGCCGTTGGCTGCGCCAATGTTGTTGGTGAAGCTGCCGCCGCCATTGCCCGTCAGCAGCAGGGTGCCGCCGTTGCTGGCCCGGAGCGTTCCGGCATTCATGAACGCGGTTAAGCTCGCAGCGGGATCGATCACCAGGGTGCGGGTCGCGACGTTTGCCTGAATGACGCCAGCCGCCTGATTGATGAACGAGGTCTCGTTCGACCCGACATTGCCTTCGCCTTGAATCGTGCTCGCATTGGTCAGCGTGCTGCCGCCCAGGATGCGCGCGTTGCTCGAGCCGGTGACGGCCGGGTTGCGAGTCAGGGTGACCGTGCCGCTGCCGGTGAGCGTGACCGGGCTGTCGATGCGCAGATTGGTGAAATTGCCATCGCTGGTGAAGGTCATGTCGCCGGTGTTGTTGATCGTGCCGACGAGGATTGTCGTGCTGTTGTCGTTGGCGATGTAGGTGCCCGGGTTGTTCACGCTATCGAGGGTGGAGGTCTGGCTATTCGAGGTGCGGAAGAGCCCGCCGCCGGAGCTGACGAGCGTGCCGCCGCGAATGGTCGCGTTGTTGATGAGTTGCACTTCCGAGCCGGGACCCACCGCCCGGATTAATCCCACGCCGGTGTTATTAAAGTCGCCGCCGCCACTGCCGTTGAGGACGAGGAGGCCGCCGTTGATCGCCTGGAAAATACCGTTGTTCGAGAAACCATTGGGCGCGCCCGCGGGATCGATGATGAGTGCGCGGCCGGCGACGTTCGCCTGAATGAGGCCACCGCTTTGATTGACCAGGAACGTTTGATTAGCCCCGATGTAGCCCTCCCCTTGAATCGTGCTTGCATTGGTGAGCGTGCCGCCGCCGATAACGCGCGCGTTGCTCGAGCCGGTCACAGCTGCGTTGCGCGTCAGCGTGACCGTGCCGATGCCGGTCAGGGTGACATTGCCGTCGATGCGCAGGTCGGTGAAATTACCATCGCTGGTGAAGGTCATGTCGCCGGTGTTGGTGAGCGTGCCGACGAGAAAGGTCGAGGAGTTGTCGTTGCCGATGAAGGTGCCGGTATTGGTCACGGTATCGAGGGTGGCGCTTTGGCTGTTGAGCGTGCGAATGACACCGCCGCCGGAAGTGGAGAGCGTGCCGCCGTGAATGGTCGGGTTGTTGAAGAGATGCACTTCCGAACCGAGGCCATTGGCCTGGATCGAGCCCGCGCCGGTGTTGGTGAAGTCGCCGCCGCCGTTCCCGTTAAACTGCAGGAAGCCGCCGTTGGTCGCGCGCAGAATTCCGGCGTTCATGAAACCATTGGCCACGTTGACCGCATCGAGAAGAAGGGTGCGGCCAGAAACATTCGCTTGGATGACGCCGCCGCTGGTGTTCACGATCGTGGTCTCATTCGCGGCCACGGTGCCCTCGCCTTGAATGGTGCTCGCATTCGTCAGCGTGCCAGAGCCGTTGATGCGCGCATTGCTCGCGCCGGTCACGGCCGCATTGCGTGTCAGCGTGACCGTGCCGCCAGCCTGAAGGGTCGCGGCACCGTCCACCCGCAGATTGGTGAAATTGCCATCCGTCGTCAGAGTAATGTCGCCGGTGTTGTTGATCGCGCCGGTCAGGATGGTGGTGCTGTTGTCGCTCCCGGTGTAGGTGCCGGCGATGGTGAGGTTGTCGAGCGTGACGGTGTGACTGTTAAGCGTGCGCAGAAGTGCGCCCACGCCCACGGTGGAGAGCGTCCCGCCGGAGACCGTCACATTGTTGAAGAGCTGCACTTCCGAGCCGGCCTCCGCGCGGATAATTCCCCCGGCGTTATTGAAAGTGCCGCCGCCGTTGCCGTTGAGCTGAAGGACGCCGCCGTTGATCGCGCGGAGCAAACCCTGATTCGCGAAGGTGCCGGTGCCGGCAGCCGGGTCGAGTTGCAGGACGCGGCCGCTTACGTTTGCCTGCATGATCCCGCCGCTTTGGTTGATGATGGTCGTTTCATTGGCGCCGACAAAGCCCTCGCCTTGGATCGTGGTCTGATTGGTCAAGGTACCGCCACCCGCGACGCGGGAGTTGCTCGAACCCGTGACGGCTGAGTCCCGGTCGAGCGTGACTGTGCCGCTGCCGGTGAGCGTCGCCGCGCTGTCGATGCGCAGATTGGTCAAATTGCCCTGGGTAATGAGCCGGATGTCGCTGGTGTTATTAATTGTCCCGCTGATGACGGTGGAGCTGTTGTCATTGCCGAAGAAATTTCCGGCAATGGTTAGGTTATTTAGGAAAACGGTGTGGTTGTTCAGCGTGCGGAAGACGCCGCCGCCGCTCGCGGAAAGAGTTCCGCCGCTGACCCTCGCACTGTTGAAAAGCTGCACTTCCGAACCGGCGCCGTTCGCTTGAATAGTCCCACTGCCCGTATTGGTGAAATCGCCGCCACCGCTGCCGGTCAGTTGCAAGACACCGCCGCCGGTCGCGCGCAGCGCGCCTGCGTTGCTCAGACCACTGGCATTCGGATCAATCAGCAGAACGCGTCCGCTGACGTTCGCCTGCATGATCCCAGCGCTTTGATTGATGAGCCCGGTCTCATTGGAGCCGAGATATCCCTCGCCCTGGATCGTGCTCGCGTTCGTGAGTGTGCCGGCGCCGGCGATGCGCGAGTTGCTCGTGCTTGTGAAAGCTGGGTCCCGGTCCAGCGTGACCGTCCCGCTGCCGGTCAGAGTGGCCGCGGTATCGATGCGCAAGTTGGTAAGGTTGCCCTGCGTAAACATTCGGATGTCGCCGGTGTTATTGATCGTCCCGCTGAGCACGGTGGTGCTGTTGTCATTGCCGATGAAACTTCCAGCGTTCGTGAGGCCATCGAGAAAAACGGTGTGCCCGTTGAGAGTGCGGATGACACCGCCGAGACTGGTGGAAAGGGTGCCGCCACTGATCCGGGCGCTGGTGTGCAATTGCACTTCGGAGCCAGTCCCGTTCGCTTGAATACTCCCGACACCGGTGTTGGTGAAATCGCCGCCGCCACTTCCGGTTAATTGCAAGACGCCGCCGCTGGTCGCACGCAAAATTCCGGCGTTACTTAGGCCAGTGGCGTTCGGGTCGAGCAACAAGACTCGCCCACTAGCATTCGCCTGGATGACGCCGGCGCTTTGGTTCACGAAAGCGGTCTCATTCACGCCGACGCTGCCTTCGCCCTGAATCGTGCTCGAGTTGGTGAGCGTGCCCGCGCCCGCGATGCGCGAGTTGCTCGTACTCGTGAAGGCCGCGTCGCGCGTCAGCGTGAGGGTGCCAGAACCGCTCAGGCTGACCGCGCTGTCGATCCGCAAATTGGATAAGTTGCCCTGAGTGGTAATGCTGAGGCTGCCGTTGTTGACGATGCTGCCCGCGCCGCTGAAGCCGCCCGTGTTGGTTAAGGCCAGGGTTCGATTATCGAGAATGTTGACCGCATCGCCGGCATCGATCCGCAACCGGCCAACGGTGAAGTTTCCATCGACCGAGACAGTGGAGGCGATTGCATTCCCGCCATCCACCGAGACATCCGCGCCATCGCTATTCGGCGCGCCCGCGGGCGACCACATCGCACCGTTGCTCCAGTTCCCGGCGCCGCCGAGCCAGGTGGAGGGGCCGCTGATCGCGCGCGGGAAAGAAAGCGGAGCAAAGCGGAAGCCGGCGACGTCTATCGACGACCTCTCATCTTCCGTGGCGCGTGCGCGCGCACTTTGCGCTGAGGCGGCGCGGGGAATCACGACCGCAAAGAGGCAGCAAACGGCCGCAAGTCTCCAAAGCGAAGCGGACGAAGGACGGGGGTGGTTGGTGAGGCGCATAATTTGAGTTGTGGGGGTTAAGGGGCGCATGTTCAGAATTCGCCCTCTTCAGTGATGCGCAAAAGCAGCAGCGAAACGGACATGCTTTTTTCGCGACCTCCGGTTTGAGCGGAGAATGATTTGACCATAAAAACCCGCGTTCACTACAATGGGAGGATGGTTAAAGATCAAAGCGTCGCCCCTGGCACCCCTTTGGAGGTGACGCAGTTGCTCCAGAGCTGGCGCGAAGGCGATGCCGATGCGTCCGAGCGCCTGATGCCGCTGGTCTATGAAGAGCTGCGCCGGCAGGCGCGCGACTATCTACGTCGCGAACGCGGCGACCATACGCTGCAAGCCACGGCGCTTGTCCACGAAGCCTATCTCCGCCTGGTCGGCGACCAGAACTTGACCTGGCAAAGCCGCGCGCAGTTTTATGGCATCGCCGCGCGCATCATGCGCCGCATCCTGGTCGATCACGCGCGCGCCCATCAGACGCAAAAACGCGGGGGCGGTGCGCAGAAATTCTCGCTCGACGAAGCGCGCGCGCTCGCTTGTGAGACGACTGCCGACCTCCTCGCGCTCGACGGGGTGTTAAAAGCCTTTGCCGAGGTCTATCCGCGCAAAAGCGAAGTGGTGGAGCTGAAGTTTTTCGGCGGCCTGGAAACGAAGGAGATCTCGGAAGTGCTGCAGGTTTCTGAGAAAACGGTGCTGCGGGACTGGAGCTTTGCCAAGCTCTGGCTCTGCCGCGCGCTGAGCGCCGAAGCCGCTTAAGCGATGGAATCCGATCGCTCGGAGCGGGTGGCCGAGTTGGTCGAAGTGGCCCTCGATCTCGAGCCGGTCGAGCGGATCAATTTTCTCCATCGTGAGTGCGCCGACGACACCACGCTGCGGCGCGAGATCGAGTCGCTCCTCTGCTTTCAAGCGCAGGCCAGTCGCTTCATCGAGACGCCGGCCTGCGAGGTCGTCGCGGGCACCTTCCTCGAAGACGAGAGCACGCTGCCGATCGGTACCCAGCTCGCCGGTTACACCGTCGACTCGCTCCTCGGCGAAGGCGGCATGGGCGAAGTGTATCTCGCGCGCGACGAGGACCTCGGCCGCAAGGTGGCGATTAAGTTGATCAAGCGCGGCTTTACCCGCGCGGCTTTCATCCGCCAGTTCCGGCAGGAGGAACGCATCCTCGCGGGCCTGACGCATCCGAATATCGCGCAATTACACGGCGTCGGCGTCGCGAGCGGCGACCTCCCCTATTTCGTCATGGAATGCGTCGAGGGCGACCGGCTCGACGATTACTGCCAGCGCGAGCGACCGACGATCCGGGCGCGGCTGGAGATCTTCCAAAAAATCTGCGCGGCGGTTTCCTACGCGCATCAACATCTCGTCATTCATCGCGACCTGAAACCGGGCAACATTCGCGTCTCGCCCGAGGGCGAACCGAAGCTGCTCGACTTCGGGATTGCGAAATTGATCGACGACGCGGCGGTCGCGCCTAGCGGCGAAACGATCGCGCTCGCCGCGATGATGACACCGGAATACGCCAGCCCGGAACAGGTGCGGGGCGAGCAGATGACGACCGCGAGCGACGTCTACAGCCTCGGCGTTATCCTTTACGAGATGCTCACCGGCGCGAAGCCCTACCGCATCACCAGCCGCCGGCCGGAAGACATCTCGCGCACGATCGGCGCGGAGATACCGGCACGACCGAGCGCGCTGGCTGAGGCGAAGGCACTCCGCGGCGATCTGGACAACATCGTCCTGATGGCGATGCGGAAGGAACCGGACCGCCGTTACGCGTCGGTCGCGCAATTTTCGAACGACATCGCGCGCCACCTCGCTGGCCGGCCGGTCATCGCGCGGCGCGATACCTGGAACTATCGGAGCGGGAAGTTCATCGCGCGGCACCGCGCCGCGGTCGCAGGCGCGATGCTTGTCTTGCTCAGTTTGCTCGGCGGCATCATCGCGACGGATTGGCAGGCCCGCCGCGCCGAGGAGCAACGCGCGCTCGCGCAGCGCCGTTTCGATGAAGTGCGGCGGCTGGCGCGCTCACTCATTTTTGAAATTCACGACTCCGTCGCCGACTTGCCGGGTTCGACATCGACGCGCGAGCTGATCGTTAGCCGAGCCCTCGAGTATTTGAACAATCTCAGCCACGAAGCCGGGAGCGATCCGACGCTCGCGCGCGAACTGGCTGCGGCCTATGTGAAGATCGGCAACGTCCAGGGTAATCCGAACAACTCGAACCTCGGCGACCGCTCCGGCGCGCTCGAGAGTTACCGGAAGGCGGAACGCATCTCCGAGCGCGTGCTCGACAAAAACCCCGACGATCCGTTGGCGCGCCGTTCGTTAGGCCTGGCGCAGGAAAAGATCGCCGACGTCGAGGCGTCGCTCGATCGAATCCCGGCCGCAGTCACAAATGCCGAGCGCTCGCTCGCCGCTTTCCAGAAGCTGGCGGAAAGCGCGCCACAGGACGCCGCCGCGCAGCTCTCCTTCGCGATCAGCCTCTTGAAGATGGGCGACGTTCTCGGTAATCCCAATTATCCGAACCGTGGTGATACCGCCGGAGCCCTCAGCCGCTACCAGCAAGGGATTCGCTTCTTAGAAGCGGCTCCGCCAACCGCGCCGGATGATTCGAAGCGCGTGCGCATGCTTGGTCTTTTCGAAGAGCGGCTCGGGACGATGCTGGAATTGACCGGCGACCTCGGCACGGCCCGCCAGCATTACGAGGCTTCGAAAAAGATCCGCCTCCAGCTGGCGCACGACCATCCTGAGAACAGCGACATCATCCGCGACGCTGCGATCGCGCATGAGAAGATCGCCAACATGCTGGTGGCCGCCGGCGAGCTGGACGCAGCGTTCGAGGGCCGCCAGCGCTCGCTCGAGATTTTCACCGGACTGGCCGAGGCCGACGCGAAAAATGTCTTCGCACAGCGCTCGCTTGCGATCAGCTACTACCACCTCGCCGAACTCCTCGGCGGGCCGCCGGAGCCGAACCTCGGGCGGCGCGAGGATGCGATCCGAGCTTACGAGCGCGCCACTGAGATCCTGGCGAAGCAGGCCGACGCGAACGATGCGAAGACCCACGCGACCCTCGCCGAGATTCGCACCGCGCTCACCAAATTGCAGGCGCCCTGAGGCGGCGCGCCTAACGAGTTTGCGGTTTCGCAGCGTCCTGGAACTGGCGGTGCGCCAGGATCATCTGTTCGAACGCGCCGTGCTCGTGCGGCGCGACGTCGCGCGGAAATTTCGCCTGGGAACGGTGCCAGCGCCCGAGCCATTCCCCCGCAAGCAACTCGCCGCC
>JBKJKL010000190.1:0-7605 GCA_046597485.1 Chthoniobacterales bacterium | reverse complement strand
CAGCCCAGTTTCATCGGCGCGCTCGAGCTGCTGCAGGAACACGACGTCCTGCCGCGCGAAGAGTGCGCCGCTTTACGCGAAAGCTACCGGTTCCTGCGGCGCTGCGACTCCATCCTGCGCCGGACGGAGAACAAGGGAACATCGGTCCTGCCCGCGGAGGAGCCGAGTCAGCGCGTGCTGGCGAAGCGACTCGGCGCGAAGGATGTTGGCGAATTCGGCGAAAGGTATCGCGCCGCGCGGGAGACGATCCACGTCATCTACCAGCGCGCCTTTGCGCTGCAGGGTGTGGCGAGCTAGGCCGGTTTCCGGAATCGCGCCGCCATTTGGATGAGCACCCGGCGACGCAGCGGAACCGGCAGATGCTGGCTCATCCATTCGATTCCCTGCACGAAGGAGCGCGGCAGGACACGGAGGAGCGTCTCTCTTTTCAGGTAACCACTCGTTAGGGGATTCGTGAAGAGAACGACCTCTTCGATCACCAACCCGGCGCGGGCGGCGAGGGCGTTCAGCTCATCCGGATGGAGGAGGAAAATGTGGCCGTCCGCGTTTGGCTTGAACTGCACCGCCTCAAACGCCCCCGGGTTGGCGCACTCGGAAAACTTCGGCAGTGGGTTTTGGAAATAGGCGCCGTTCGGCGTGGTCATCACCACGTAGCCGCCCGGTTTCACCAGCTGCGCGGTCTTCGCGAGAAAGTCATCCGGATGCGCGACATGCTCGACGATCTCGGTCACGAGCACGCCATCGAAGAGCACGGGAAATTCGAGCTGGAAGACATCGCCCGGAGCGAAGTGAACCATGCCGCGCTCGTGTTTGAGTTGCACATAATCAGCCAGCTCGGCGCGCAGATCGTTCCAAGTGACGTCGTAGCCCATCTCGGCCAGCGCGAGGGTGAAATTCCCCTGCGCCGCGGCCACGTCGAGGATCCGAGTGCCAGGCTCGAGGACATCCGTGAGCAGACGAACGGCCTGCTGCCGTCGATTCTGATACGCGGAGGCGTAACCGCGGCAGGTTACCTCGCCGTAAATCTCTTCCAGGTCGTAGCCGTAGGAGGCCCGCCACGATTCCGGCCAGTCCGCCGCGGGATAAACGCGCTTCAAGGGCCGGGGACGGTTTACTTGTGTCCAGCGAGGAGCTGGAAAACTTGCTGCACGAGAAATAGACTAACGAGTAATCCCGCGCCCACGACCACGACCAAGGCCACGAGGACGCCAGCGACAAAGAGCCAGTCGCTCTTGGTCGCGGGCCGGGAACCTTGCAAATGTCCCTGCACCAAGGCGTGGTTGCGCGCGTTCGATTTGAACCAAAAGGAGAAGGCATCGCCGACCACGGGGATGATGCCGATGATTTCGTTGAGCAGAATGTTCAGCGACATGCGCGCGAGCACGATCTTCGGCAAGCCGTGGCGGACCGCCTGGATGAGGGCGAAGGCGGAGACGAGCGCGGAGCCCGTGTCGCCGACACCGGGGATGAGTCCGATGAGCGGATCGATCCCGAAACGCAGTTTCGTCCCCGGCACGCGCAGGAGATCGTCCATGAAGAAGGCGATCCAGCGAAAAAGCGGCTCGAGCGCGCGCTTCTGCCTTTCCTCCGGCGGAAGGACTTCCCACTCCACGTCCCGCGCGGTTGATTTCCGCGACACGGTCGTCTAACCCGGGATCTCTTTCAGCATCTGCGTGTTCGTGGGGAATTTTTTCACGAACATAAGCAGACGTTGAATGGCTTCCTCGGGCTTATGCCCGGCGAGGCCGCGACGGATGAGGTTTATCTTCTCCAGCTCCCAAGCTTGCAGGAGGAGTTCCTCGCGACGGGTGCCGGAAAGGAAGATATCGACTGCCGGGTAAATGCGCTGGTCGCTGATCTTGCGATCAAGGACGAGCTCCATATTTCCCGTGCCTTTGAACTCTTGGAAGATGAGTTCGTCCATCCGGCTGCCAGTATCGATGAGAGCCGTGGCGACGATGGTGAGGCTGCCGGCTTCTTCGGTGTTACGCGCCGCCGCGAAAATTTTTCTCGGGATTTCCATGGCACGCGCATCGATGCCGCCACTCATGGTGCGCCCACCGCTGCCGGTGGCGTTGTTAAAAGCGCGCGCGGTGCGGGTGATCGAATCGAGCAGGATGAAGACGTGCTTGCCGGCCTCGACCATGCGCTTGGCGCGCTCGATCGCGAGCTGTGCGATACGGGTGTGGCTCTTGATGTCGCTGTCGTTCGAGCTCGCCATGATCTCGGCCCCCGGGCAGGAACGGCGGAAATCGGTCACTTCTTCGGGACGTTCGTCGACCAGGAGGATGATAAGTTTCATCTCGGGATGATTCTTCGTCACCGCAGCGGCGATGTGATGAAGGAGCGTGGTCTTGCCGGTGCGCGGCGGGGCGACAATGAGACCGCGCTGGCCCATGCCGAGCGGCGTCATCAGATCCATGATCCGCGTCGTATAACGGTCGGGATCGGTCTCGAGTTTAATCCGCTTGTTCGGGTTGATCGTGGTCAACTCCTCGAATGGAACGAGATCCTGATATTTCGTCGGCTCGTCGTCGTTAATCTTGTTCAGGCGGGTCAGTTGCGGCCCGCGATTGCCGCGGCGCGTCTCGCCTTGGACCCACATGCCGTCGCGCAGCGCAAAACGGCGGACGATCTCGGGGGTAACAAAAATATCCTGCGGCGTCTGGACAAAGTTGCGCTTCGGTTCCCGAAGGAAGCCAAAGCCCTTCCCAGATATCTCGATAATGCCTTCGCCAAACTCAGGCTCGCGCGGCTCTTGGTCCCCATTGTTGTAAGCGCCCTGACGTCGGTCGCGGTCCCGCTCGCGCGATCCGCCTTCGTTCTGGGCTTGCTCATCCGAGCTGGAGACCTGCGACGACGTCTCGGAATTTCCGAGCGCCATGTTCTCCGTCATGCTGTCGCCGGCCACTTCACCGGCGCTGCCGCGGTTTTCATCGCGCTCTGCGGTCTTTCCGCTCATCCGCTCGGCCGCCTCATGGGCGTGGGTCTCGTTCGGAGCGTGCTCGCCCTTGGAATTTTCGTTCGTCTTCGGCGTGTCGGATTCGTTCCGAATCTCGCGCGAATTGTGCCCGGCTGTGCTCCGGCCACGTCCACCGCGCCGTGATGGCCGGCGACGTCGCGCCGGTGCTGGCTGCGTTTCGGCCGACTGCTGATTCTCTGATTCTTCGCTCATAATAGTGGGCGCCTGCTGCGGTTTCGCGACACTCTCGGTCGCTCCGTTACTGGGCGGATTTTAAGCTGGCAACTTTGCGAGCAAATCGTCGGGGATATCTAAATTCGAATAGACGTTCTGAACGTCAGCGTCGTCTTCGAGGCACTCGCACAGCCGCAAAACCTGAAGCGCGGTCACCTCGTCAGCGACAGGAACTGTCGTGTCGGGAATAAAAGTAAACTTCTGCCCATCCGTCGTGACGCCTGCGTTCTTGAGCGTCTCAGCTACAGCGTAGAGCTGGTCGGGAGAAGTAGTGATAACATACGCCTCCTCCTCCGATGTCAACTCGTCGGCCCCCACTTCTAGCGCGAGCTCGAACAGGCGTTCCTCGTTAATCGCATCTCGCGGCACGGTGATCCTTCCTTTTTTGTGGAACAGATAAGAAACGCTGCCGCTGGTCGCGAGGTTGCCGTGATTCTTGCTGAAGATGAGCCGCATCTCCGCCGCCGTGCGGTTTTTGTTATCGGTGGCTGCCTCCACGAGAACGGCCACCCCGCCCGGGCCGTAGCCCTCGTAGACGATCTCGTCATATTGCTGCGCTTCCTGGCCTTCGCCGGTGCCACGTTTGATCGCACGCTCGATATTGTCGCTTGGCATGCTCTGGGCGCGGGCGGAGAGGATGGCGCTGCGTAACCGGACATTGCCGGACGGATCGCCGCCGCCGAGCTTCGTGGCGATGGCGATCTCCTTCGCCAGCTTGCTGAAAAGCGCGCCGCGTTTCACATCGAGCGCACCCTTGCTGCGCTTCACTTTGGACCACTTGCTGTGTCCAGACATCTATAGCGTGTTTCGTTAGGCAACGGCCAGGCAACCTAAGTTCACGAGCGGGATCGGAACCGGAGCACCCGGAGAGAACGGTCCGGGATAGGCGAACTAACTCCTACGATTCAACCGCACCGGCTTTGTCTTGTCAACGGGGTCGGCCACTGACTTGCCACGACCGGGCAATTGACCCGACTAAGCGGCGGCCGCGTTTTGGGCGCGCTTCCGCGCGGTCGGATCGAGGAGGCGCTTGCGGAGGCGAAGCGACTTCGGCGTCGCCTCAACATACTCATCGGCGCTGATATATTCGATCGCGCGCTCGAGGGACATCTTGAGCGGGGCTTCGAGCTGGATGCCCTTGCCGTCGCCTTGGCTGCGCATGTTCGTCAGGTGTTTCGCCTTGCACGGATTCACCGGCAGGTCGTCCGGTCGGGCATTTTCCCCGACGATCATGCCTGCGTAGATTTCTTCCTGCGGCCCAACGAAGAGCTTGCCGCGCGTCTGAATGTTATTCAGCGCATAGGCTGTGCTCACGCCTGATTCCATGGAGATGAGAACGCCGCGGTTGCGGCCCTCCATCTCGCCCTTGAACGGGGCATACTCACGAAAGAGATGGCTCATCAGGCCCTCGCCTCGGGTCAGGTTCACCAAGTCGCTTTCGAAGCCGATCAGGCCGCGGGTTGGGATGATGGCTTCCACCATCACACGTGTCGCGTGGTGATCCATGCTTACGACCTCGCCTTTGCGGCCGGCGATAGACTGAAGGACGTCGCCGAGATTTTCGTTCGGCACTTCAACATATAGATTCTCCAACGGCTCAAGGAGCGAGCCGTCTTCAGCGCGCTGAAAGATAACTTCCGGCCGCGAGACCATTACTTCGTAACCTTCGCGCCGCATCTGCTCGACGAGGATCGCGATCTGCATTTCGCCTCGGGCGTTGATTTCAAAAGCGCCAGCGGCTTCGGTGTCGTTCACCTGAAGAGAAACGTTGCCGCGGGTTTCGCGGATAAGGCGCTCGCGCACGTGACGAGCGGTGACGAACTTTCCTTCACGGCCGGCAAACGGGGAATCGTTCACCAAAATGCGCATCCGAATCGTGGGCGGATCGATGTCGACGAACTGAAGCGGCATACGCTCCTCGCGGTCCGTTAGTGTTTCGCCAATGTAAATTTCTTCGAAACCGGTCAGGCCGATGATCTCACCCGCACTGGCGTGCTTCGCCTCGACCTGCCCCATGCCGGCAAAAGTGAACAGAGCAGTAACGTTGGCGCGTTCGCGGCGGCCATCGCGATGGATGGCCACAATCGAATCACCGACCGCCACGCGACCGCCCACAATGCGGCCAAGCGCGATTCGCCCGAGGTAATCGCTGTAGTCGAGATTCGACACCAGCATCTGAAAATGCGGCTCTGCAGCGATCTTCGGCGCCGGGACGTGCTTGATAATCGCCTCGAAGAGCGGCGTCATGTCCTCGCTATTCTCGTGAATTTCGCGCATCGCGAAGCCGTTCTTTGCGCTCGCGTAGATGATCGGGAAGTCGAGTTGCTCGTCGTTTGCCTTTAATTCAACGAAGAGATCAAAAACCATGTCGACGACCTTGTGCGGCCGGGCGTTCTCGCGATCCACTTTGTTGATGACGACGATCGGCTTCACGTTACTTTCGAGCGCCTTGCGCAAAACGAAACGGGTCTGCGCCTGTGGGCCGTCATGCGCATCGACGACGAGCAAAACGCCGTCGACCATCTTCATGATCCGCTCGACCTCGCCGCCAAAATCAGCGTGGCCGGGCGTGTCGACGATGTTTACGCGATAGTCATTCCAGTGGAAGGCGGCGTTCTTCGCCCGGATGGTGATCCCCTTCTCCCGCTCGAGGTCCATCGAGTCCATCACGCGCTCTTCCACCTTCTGGTTGCTACGGAAAGTACCCGACTGGCGTAGAAGCTGGTCGACGAGGGTTGTCTTGCCGTGATCGACGTGCGCGATGATGGCTATATTTCTGATCTTGTTCATGGCGCGGCTCCTCGAGTGAGGAGCGCGGAATATGGAGGGGCTGCCCCTATGCGTCAACCAGCGGTGGCGTTCCAGAACGGTCGTTGCGGGTGTTCCGTTCGAGCGGGCGGTAGCCAATAGCCTTCGATCTACGCAAAACGGCTCCAGCAGTTTCCCGCTGGAGCCGTCGAACAAACTACTCTTGAAGTTCCTTAGTTCAGCGCGCGGCGGCGGCGATATGCGAGCGTCGCAAGGGCGATACCGCCGAAGGCGATGAGAGCGTAGGTGCTTGGCTCAGGAACCACCGTGAAGGTGATCGAACCAGGCTGAATCGGGAAAGTCACGAAGCCGGTGCTATCGTTCACGATGGCGCGCTTTCCACCGGTCGTTGTGCTTGCCACGGTGTAGGTGCCGGCAGTGCTACCGACGTTGAGCGTGACGTTCGCGACGAAGTAAGTTCCAGAGGTGAGTGGAGCAGCGGCGATGTCGATAAGCGCACCGAGATCGCGACTATTCGAGTTGACCGGAGTGGTGGTCGCGTTCAAGGGGTCGCCAGTCACATTGAAGAAGCTGTCAGCCGTGATCGGATCGACAAAAGGACTACCCGTGCGGTCGCGCATCGAGATCCTCAGAGCAGGCGTAGGCGCCGCGCCGGGACTGGTTTGCTGGAGGAAATATGTCAGGCCAGCGACGTCAGTGAGCGTCCCACCCGTCACCACGGTCAGATTAATTGAGAACTGGATCGTGGCACCAGGTGCAAGGGTGCCAGCGGGAGTGATGCGAGTAAACGCGAACGAGGCGGACTGAGCCGAAGCATTCGGCGAGGAAACGAACGCGCTGGTGAGCGCGAGTGCGGTGATGAGAAGTAGTTTTTTCATATGGGGTAGCAATTTGTTGATGGCTTTTTTAGGGGTCTGCTCAGGGGTTGTCGAGAGGAAATTTACAGAATTATGGAATTTTTTTATTGGCTCTGATGTCAGAGAGCGAATCGGCTCGAAAACTCCGGGAGATTACTGGAGAAAACGCTTTGAATCACCGCCACGGTTGCCTACGTCGGAAATATTTTAGGCCCTGAGTTTATGGTTTCCGCAGCGAGGTGGTTCCCTTTCGGCCCCGCAACCCGACCGCGCGCGCCTCCCCCGTCGGATGATTTTTCAGGACGGGGTAAAGGGCGGGAAATCGGAGTGACAAGCACCGAAAACGAAACAGCTCCAGTGGCCGAAACCACTGGAGCTGTCGTGAGTTTTCTATTTAGCGGAGCTTACGGAAGCGATTGGCCCGAATTGTTACGGACAGTGGTCGCATCGGCCGAATTAATCGCCCCGTCAGCATTCACATCGGCGCGGAAGTTGACGGAGGTCAAGGTCTGACCCGAAGAGTTACGGGTGATCGTGAGATCGCCTGAGTTCACGCTCCGGTCTGCATTCACATCCCCGATCAAGAAGCCAACCGGGATGACTGCCGGCGAGATGTTCGTGCCGCCGCTGATGCTCAGGAAGAGCGTCTGGGCATTGCTGACTCCGGTCAGGTCAACGATCAAGTCGTTACCGCTGACAGTCGTGCTGCTAATGCTGCCTGTCGCCCCTGCAGGGCTGCGAGACAGGATGGTCGCTGTCGCACCAACCGGGCTGGTCGTGAAG
>JBKJKL010000126.1:0-4944 GCA_046597485.1 Chthoniobacterales bacterium | reverse complement strand
TCCTGCCTCGGCGGCTTGAACACGCAGGAGGTAATTTATGAGCGGATGTTTGCGGAAAAGAAGACGCGCGTCCCGCCTACCTCGATCCCGCGCATCATGAGCAACTCGGTCGCAAGCCAGGTGGCAATCGAGCAAAGGCTGACCGGCGCCACCTTCACCATCTCGACCGCCTGCTCGTCGGCGAATCACGCGATCGGCAACGCTTTTTGGATGGTGCGACAGGGGACACTCGACGCCGCGATCACTGGCGGGAGTGAAGCCGGATTCGTCTTCGGGCATCTGAAGGCGTGGGAAGCGATGCGCGTGGTCGCGGCCGATACCTGCCGGCCGTTCTCGCTCCAGCGCACCGGCATGATCCTGGGTGAAGGCGGCGCGATGCTGATGCTGGAGGAACTCGAACACGCCCGCGCGCGCGGCGCGCAGATTTATGCGGAGATCGTCGGCTTCGGCATGTCAGCCGATGCGCATCACCTCACCCAGCCGCTCGCAGAAGGCGCGGCGCGCGCGATCAACGCTGCGCTCGACGATGCGCAGTTGTCGCGTGACACCGTCAACTACGTGAACGCGCACGGGACCGCGACGCTCGCGAACGACCCGATGGAAGCGAAGGCGATTCGGCTCGTCTTCGGCGCGCATGCGGACCGGCTCGCGGTCAGCTCGACGAAGTCGATGCACGGCCATACGCTCGGCGCGGCCGGCGCGGTCGAGGCGGTCGCGACTGTGCTCGCGATGCGCGACGGCTTCATCCCGCCCACGGCGAATTTCGTCGAACCCGATCCCGCTTGCGACCTCGACGTGGTGCCGAATGAAGCACGCGCGGAGGAAGTGGAGGCGGCGATTTCAAACTCATTTGCCTTCGGCGGACTGAACGCCGTGCTCGCTTTCCGCCGTTTTCGCGGTTGATTTTTGCTGTGGCGATCTTTGGCGGCTTCGAAAAGGACGGAGAGTTTTTTCACGGTGAAGTCCGCGGCGATGAGGTCGTGCGCTGCACGAGTGCTCCTTGGCTCGGCGGCGTCGCCACTGGCGCGAACCACTCGTTAGGCGAGCTCGTCGTCGGCTTGCCCGTGCCCACGCCGAGCAAAGTGATCGCCGTCGGCCTGAACTACGCCGATCACATCGCGGAAATGAAGCGGACACCGCTTGGGACGCCGCTGATTTGGTTCAAGGCGCCGAGCTCACTCCTGGCTCATGACGGCACGATCGAGATCGCGTTTCCCGAGCATCAAACGCACTACGAAGCTGAGCTCGCGATCGTCGTCGGCCGTCGCGCGAAGAACGTGCGCGTCGCGGAAGCGGCGGCGTTCATTTTCGGTTTCACGGCCGCGCTCGACATCAGTGACCGCGATCTGCAGAACGCCGAGAAGCAGTTCGCACGGGCGAAATCTTTCGACACCTACACGCCGGTCGGACCGTTCATCCACACTGGCGTCGCGGTGGCCGATGTCGCGATCACCTTCCGGCAAAACGGAGAGACGCGGCAGAGCGCGCGCACCAGCCAGATGATTTATTCCGTCGCGGAGATCATCGCCTTCGCGAGCAGACAAAGCACGCTCATGCCGGGCGATCTGATCTTAACCGGCACGCCGGCCGGCGTTGGCCCGATCCGTGATGGCGACACGCTCGAGCTGGCGATCAGTGATTGGGCGCCGCTCCGGAATCGGGTGGGCGTGGCGGAAAAAGCAGCCGAATAATTTACTACCCCGACCGTTACATCCCGTTAGCATGGCTGTTGCGAACTAACGTTTGTGCTCCTGCGGGAATCGAACAGCGAAAGAGGATTGCGAAAAGTTTTACTCGACTGGCTGTCCGTCTCTTGAGGATAGATACGAACAACTTCATCCAGAATCCGGATCAGGTTTTGAGCCTCTCCACCAACATATGAAAAAAATCCTCACTCTCTCTGTCTGCTCAGCAGCGCTTCTCGGGCTGACTTGCTTCGCCCAAACTCCGCCTCCGGCACCCGGTGCTCCTGGGGCGACCGTCGCGCCCGCGACAGGGACCACGGTGCCTGCGGCCGGCGTTACTGATCCGGCCCTCGCTCCTGCGCCTGGCGCAGCAATGTCGCCCGCTGGTCAGCCCATGGCTCAGCCAGGGATGCAACCCGGCATGCAACCTCCGGGTCAGCCCGGAATGCCGCCGGCTGGCACTCCCGTGTCCAGCCCGAAGGCCGCGGTTGGCGCTTCACCTGCCGCCGGGGAAAAAGCCGCGATGGGCGGCGAAAAACCGCCGACCGGCAACTTTCTAATCGATAACTTCATCAAGGGTGGCCCGATCATGTGGCCCATCTTGATCGTCTCGATCATCGGTCTCGCTGTCGTGGTGGAGCGTATCTTCTGGTGGCTCGGCCGCTGGATGCGTCAGGACCCGAAACGCATCGAGAAGGTTTTCACTGCGATTGAGAACGGCGACGTCGCCGAAGCTTCGCGCCTTTCCCGTGGTTCGCGCGACCCGGTGCTGCGCATGATGTGGAACGGCCTGAACCATCAGCACGCTTCTCTCCAGGGGGCGCTGCAGGTTGCAGCCGGCATCGAGATCAAGCGCGCCGGCCGGTTCCTCATGGTCATGGACACGCTCGTCACCCTCGCTCCGCTCCTCGGTCTGCTCGGCACGATCACCGGTCTGATGCGTTCCTTCAGCTTCCTCGGTAACGAAGAGCTGGCCGTGCAAGCGGTCACCGGCGGTATCGCGGAAGCGCTCATCGCGACGGCGTGCGGTCTGGGCATCGCAATTTTCGAGCTGGTGCCGTTTAACTATTTCACCTCTCGCGTGTCTAACTTGGAGTTCGAGCTGCAGACTGCGGCGACGAATCTCGAGGTCATGCTCGAATCGCAGAAGAAGGGCGACTTCGACGTCACCGCGATGACCAAGTAGGAGACCCATGGAAGTTTCTTCGCCGATTCCCAAAAAGCACGCGCGGATCGAGATCATCCCGCTCATCGACATCATGTTCTTCCTCCTCGCCAGCTTCATGATGGTGAGCTTGAGCCAGACGACGATGAAGGGGATGAAGGTCGCGCTGCCCACGGGCAGTTCGGGGCAGACGCAGTCGAAGAAAGACTACGTCAGCTTCTCGGTCGATCGCGACGGCTACGTCTATTTCGATAAGGCGCGGGTCAACTACGAGGACGTCCCCGCTCTATTGCGGCCGATCTACGCGACGCGTCCCGAAGCGAAGATCTTCGTTCGTGGCGATCGCGAGGCGCTCCACGGTAACGTGACGCGTCTTCTCGATCAGATCCGTTCCACCGGGTTCACTAAGATCGCGTTCGAAATTAAGAGCCAGGCAGCCGCGGGCGTCCCGTCACCAGGGCAATAATTATGGCGGACAAACCAGGACCACTCCTTTACAAGCCCGCGCCTCGCTGGCAGGTGGTGGCCGCCTTGAGCGGTGCCCTTGCCATCCATGGTCTCGCGGCTGTGATCGCCGGTATTCATAAAGAGGAACCACCGGCTGATCTGAGCGCCATCCCGGAAGCCGTCGCCGAAGTCACCTTCGAGCAGGCCGCGCCCGAGCCGACTCCTCCACCCGAGGAAATGCAAGAACCGGAGCCAACGGAAGCTCCGCCGGAACCAACCGAGGTCCCGGAGTTCGTCGAAGAAAAACCGACTCCGCCGCCGAAACGCGATAAGCCACCGAAACCGGTCGCTCCGATTGCCCGGCCGAAGCCCGCTGGTGTGCCAAGTGCAGGACCGATGTCGATGTCGAACGCAAAAGCGGTCGCTGTCAGCGCGCCGCGTCCCGAGTATCCCTACGAGGCTCGTCGGTCGAAGCTGACCGGCAGCGGCGTTTGCATCATGACTGTGGATCCGGGGAGTGGCTCGGTCACGAGCGCTGAGATGTCTCCCAGCACCGGCAGTCCGATTCTCGACAACGCGGCCACGAGCGCTTTTCGGCGCTGGCGTTTCAAGCCGGGAACGGTCTCGAGAGTGCGGACACCGATCACGTTCACCATGACGGGGGCGCAGTTCTAAGGGGTCCAATGCTATGAGAATGCGATCACCGATTCCGAAGAAGCATGCCCGGATTGAGATCATTCCCTTGATCGACATCATGTTCTTCCTCCTCGCCAGCTTCATGATGGTGAGCTTGAGCCAGACGCACATGAAGGGCATCCGCGTTAACCTGCCGAGTCCGTCGTCCGTGCCGACCCCGCAGGATCCAAACAAGAAGGATTACGTCTCTGTCCGCGTGACGGAAGGCAACCTCGTCTATTTCGATAACCAGCCCGTCATCGATGGCGACGTCCTGCCCCGGCTCTTCGAACTCTACAAGGCGAACCCGCAGGTGAAGGTCTCCCTCAGCGCGGAGCAAAACGCGCTGCACGGCGACGTCATCACGGTGCTGGATAAGATCCGCTCCTCCGGGATCGAGAAGATCGGTTACCAGATCAAGACCGCACCGCCCACGGGTGCCGTCGGGACGACTCCTTAAACCGCAAAACGAAACTCTAGATCAACCGGGAAGGGCGGCGTTATGCGCCGCCCTTTTCGTTTTCCGCAAAGTAGGCGCGCAGTCGCGCGACGGCCCGCGCGCGGTGGCTGATCCCGTTTTTCACGGCTGCGCCCAACTCAGCGAACGTGCGGTCGAATCCGTCGGGGATGAAGATAGGGTCGTAACCAAAACCGCCTGAGCCGCCGCGCTCCTCCGCGATCCGGCCGCGCACGATGCCGTCGAAAAGCGCAATCGATTCGCCTTTTTCAGCCAGTGCCAGGACACAGCGGAACCGCGCGGCGCGATGCGTCTCGCCGCGGAGCGCGTCGAGCAGCTTCCTGACATTTTTCTCATCAGTCGCGCCTTCGCCGGCATAGCGAGCTGAGTAAACGCCCGGTGCGCCGCCTAACGAGTCCACCTCTAGGCCGGAATCGTCGGCCACGACTAATCCGCTCACATCGCGCGAAATCGTCACCGCTTTCAGGATCGCGTTCTCGGCAAAAGTGGTCCCC
>JBKJKL010000103.1:0-5692 GCA_046597485.1 Chthoniobacterales bacterium | reverse complement strand
GCAACTGGAGGCCGGCTTCGTCCGGCTTGCGCAGGCGGAGGAGGGCAAGACCAAGATTGGCGCGGGCCTCGGCATCCTGCGGCGCCAGTTCCACGCCACGCTGTAGTTCCGTCGCGGCGCGGTCCATTTGACTCAGGTTGGCGAAGGCCAATCCAAGTTGCACATGCGCCTTCGCCAGTTCCGGCTCGATCGCGATGGCGCGCTCGAACATCGCTGCGGCCTCCGGCAGGCGCCCGGGCTGATGCGCGCGGGTCACGCCCAGATCGACGAGCGTGCCCGCGGCGTTGGGATTAATCGCGAGCGCGCGCTCGAAGTGACTCGCGGCGCGTTCGAATTCGCCGCGGCGGGCAAAGAGGAGGCCGGAGTTGTATTCCATGAGGAAGTTCGGCGGTGTGAGGTCGAGCGTGTGCGCAAAGAGCGTCTCACTATCGCGCCAGTAAGTGATCTGCACCGCGGTGATCGGCAGGCAAGCGGCGAGCGGCACGGCGGCGAGCGCGCCTTGCAGCGTGGGCGAAACTTTCCAGGCGCGCAGCATTTCGGCTACGCCGAAGACAAGCGCGGCGAACAAGCCGATGGATGGGATGTAGTGATAACGATCGGCCATCACCTGGCCGCCGACCTGCACAAACCCGATGACCGGAACGAGCGTGCCGAGAAACCAGAGCCAGCCGATGAGCAGATAGCGGCGCTCGCGAAATTGCGACCAGCATGCGGCGGTGACGACAGCGAGGAGAAGCAGCGCACCGACGATTTTAGGAAGCGTGATGCTGCCGGCTTCGTAGGGATAATAGGCGGTGAGATTGTGCGGCCAGAACGTCAGCCAGAGATAGCGCACATACGAGATGGACGCGTTGGAGATGCGGAACCAGAACGGCGCATCCACGGCATCCCGCACCGCGCCGCCGTGCGCCTGCGCAAGGTAGGTCATAATGCTGGAGGCGACGACCAACATGAGGAGCGGCAGCTTCTCTTTCGCTAACTGGAGGAAGCTTGTGCCGGAGTCCACGCGCCGCAGCGGGCAAACATCGAGGAGCAGGAGGAGAAACGGCCAGGTGACGAGCATCGGTTTCGCGAGAAGACCAAGCGCGAGGAAAAGCGCAACCGCAAGGTAACGCCGGGTCGTTGGCGCCTTCGCGTAGTTCGCATAGGCGAGGAGCGCGAGCAGACCGAACAAGGTCGAGAGCGTGTCCTTCCGCTCGGCCGCCCAGGCGACGGATTCGACGTGGAGCGGATGCCAGGCGAAGAGCGCGGCGATGATCGCGCTCGGCCAGCGCGCGCCGGTGGTGCGGCGGAAGAAGGTGAAGACGAGGAGCGCGTTGGCGACGTGGAACGCGCAGTTCACGAGCAGGTGCGCGCCGGCGTTCAATCCAAAGAGCTGGACGTCGAGCATGTGCGCGAGCCAGGTGAGCGGATGCCAGTTGGCCGCGTGGAAGGTGGTGAAGGCCCATCCGATGCCCTCGAGGGTCAGGCCCCGCGCGACGACCGCATTTTCCGAGAGGTAGAGAGTGTCATCGAAGTTGATGAACTGATGACCGGCGACCTGCGCGTAGAGCGCGATGGTGATGAGCGCGAGCGCGGCCGCGATGAACCAATCCGTGCGGGCGAAGGACGAGGGCGCCGCAGCAACCGGCGTGATCTCCGCATCACGCCGGCGGCTTTTCGAAACTGCGCGGCGGGCCATCGGTCGCCAGTCTTACTCGCTGCTCGCGGGCGCTGCCAAGCTTACGAGAAGCGATCTTCCGTCCACGGATCGGCCGTGTTGCTATACCCGCGCACTTCCCAGAAGCCGAGCCGGTCCTCCGCGCTGAACTCGATCGAGCGGATGAACTTTGCTCCCTTCCAGGCGTAGAGCTTCGGGATGATGACGCGGGCCGGTCCGCCATGGTCACGCGGGAGCGGCTGGTCGTCGTAGCGGGTGGCGATGAGGACGTCGTCGTCCATCAGTTCCTCGAGCCGGACGTTGGTGGTGTAGCCGTCGTAGCTCTCGAAGAGGACGTGCTTCGCCTCCGCTTTCGGCTTCACGAATTCGGCGAGGGTGAAGAAGGCGACGCCGCTCCACTTCACGTCGAATTTGCTCCAAGTGGTCACGCAGTGGAAGTCGCTCACGTCCACGAACTGCGGAAGGGCGTTGAAGTCGTCCCAAGTGAAAGTCTTCGGGTTTTCCACCAGGCCGCCGACGGCAAGACGCCACTCCGCGAGCGGGACTTCCGGTTTAATCCCGAGATCGAGCACCGGGAAACCGGGCGTGAGATGCTGGCCCGGCGGGAGGCGATCGGCCGAGCGCGCTGTTGGCTTTGCTTTGCCGGACATCTTGCGCGCGAAGCGCTCCTTGCGCTCGATGAAGCTAGGATTTGTCACAGCACGAACGAGACAGCCGAGCGCCGCTGCCGTCAACGAATCGACCGGCCTGCGGGCGCGCCGTTAAACGCGCGGGACGTCGGCGTTCTGGAGCAACTTGATCGCGTCGCGCAATTCCGCCGCGCGCTCGTAAAGCTCGCTCTGAATCGCGACTTCCATCTCCCGTTGCATCACTTCCAGCTTGGTCAGCGGTCGCTTCGCGCTGACCTCTTCGAGCCATTCCTCGAGGAAAGCGATCTCGGAACTTTTCTGCGCCAGCTCGGGGAAGCTCGAATTTTGAAAGAACTCCTCGATCGCATCGCGCCCGCGCTCGATCTCGCTGATTGCGGCGCCGAACTTGCCCTCGCTCAGAAGGATCGAAGCCTTCGCGCGGGTATTCATCATCAGCACGTAGGGACGGAACTGCTGGAAGGTCCAGGCCAATTCCTCGCGCTCGGTGTGCTCGGCGACGAAGCCGAAGAGGTCGAGATTCCGCTGCGTGTCGCGGATGACACCGGCGAAGTCGTTGATCTGAAAGAGGCTGAGGTAGCGGTGGTAATACTGAATGCCTTCCTGCTGAAGCTCGTTGCACTGCTCTGCGCTCAGTTCGTATTCGTCGCCGCGCGCTTGCGCCCGGCCGGCGCGCCGCTGGTGATACTCGAGAAGCGACTCGCAATTGTGCGGGCGATTGCCATCCGGACGCCCGGTCATCTCCATCTGGAGCATGCCGAGATCGATGCGCAGCTGCAGCTTCTCGCGTCCGTCCAGCCCGAGGATTTTGCGCACTTTGATTGCGCCCGTCTCGTGCGGCCAGTCATTCAGGAGCGTGTTCAGATCGAGGCTCATGTCTTTGGAATGTTCGGTTGCCGGTTCTCTTCTTGTCAATCGCTGCGCAGACGACCGGTGAGCGTTTTCTTTCGCGCTCGCGCCGGCCAGCGATGGGATAGTGTCGCACCATGAGACGTCCCGGTCTGCGGTGTTGTTCAATCTTCGTGCGCCCGGTCGTGCGTGACTAAGGTGCTCTCGTGGAGCAGGAGATCGATCAGTTCATTCGCTTCCTCGCGGTCGAGCGCGGGCTCTCGGACAACTACCAGCTCTCCACCCGTCGCTCGCTCTCGGAGTTCGCCACCTGGTGCGCGCAAGAACCGCAACAGGCGGCGTTGGCCGACGTCGCGCCAGCCCTGATTACAAGCTATCTCGCGCATCTGAAGAAGCGCGGCCTCGCTGCTTCGTCGATCAAGCTCGCGGTCGTCGCACTGAAGATCTTCTTTCGCTTCCTACTCGCGCGGCGCTTGATCGAGCGCGATCCGACCGAAACCCTGAGCCTGCCGCGGATCGAGCGTTACCTGCCGGAGACGCTGAACGAGCTGCAGGTGGAGCAGTTGATCGAGAGTATCAATACGACGCATCCTCTCGGCCTGCGCGATCGCGCCATCCTCGAGATGCTCTACGCGAGTGGGCTGCGCATTTCCGAACTGGCCAACGCGCGGCTCGAGAACCTGAATTTCGAGGACCGCACCCTCCGAGTGACCGGCAAAGGGAACAAGATGCGGATGGTTCCGGTCGGCGGGAAAGCCTGCGCCGCGGTGGCTGCTTACCTCTCAGCCGAGCGGCCAAAGCTGGTGCGGCCAAAGAGCGGGAGCGAAGTGTTTCTCTCGCAGCGCGGGACGAAACTGACGACGGCACGGCTCTGGCAGATTGTGAAGGAACGGGCGCGGCTCTCCGGCTTGGAAGCGAACATCTACCCGCACCTTCTGCGGCATAGCTTCGCTACGCATCTGCTGAGTAACGGAGCCGACCTGCGCATCATCCAGGAAATGCTGGGACATGCCGATATCTCGACCACACAGGTCTACACCCACGTCGACCAGCAGCGGCTGAAGGCGGTGCATCGGAAGTTTCACCCGCGCGCCTGACCGCCGGCACTCGCGGCCCGGCACCACCCCATTTACGTTGGGCCGATGCTGAAACGTTTTCTGCTCGTGCTCGTGCTGGCCGCCGCGGCCGCCTTTGCCATCTGGCTCGGGATGCACGGCGGCTCTTCGCGGCTGTCGAATTCGGCGATCACTTCGCTCCTCCCCAAAGACACCGTCGCAGTCATTCATCTGCCCGACCTGCGCGATGCGCGCGCGCAGTGGCACGACTCCGAACTCTTCAAGCTCTGGCAGGAACCGGCAGTGCAGGCCTTCCTCGAGCGGCCGCGGGCGGCAAACCGCACCGCGGCATTGGCCAGCGGCAAAATGCAAACGCTGGCCGCGCTGCGGGTGCGCGATGTTTTCCTCGCCGTCCTGCCACCAGGCGCGGAGCAGACGCGCTTTCTCGGCGGTTTCCGTTTCGATGGGAACCGAGACGAAGTCGACCGCGTTCTTCGCGAATGGCGCGGCGACGCACCGGCGGTCCCGGTCGAGACGGTATCCTACCAGAACCACTCGATCCAGGTTGCGCGCGAGGGCGCTCGCACCGTGGCCTCGGCCTTCACGCGCGACTGGTTCTTTGCCGCGAGTGAGGTGGAGTCGCTGAAGACAATCCTCGACCGCGCCGATGGCCGCGCGCGCGATGCCTCGGCGACCCTGGCTGCGGATGAAACGTTCGTCGCCGCGTTCAAACACATGCCTCGTGGCTATCTTGCGCTCGGTTATCTGCGACCGGATCGTTACTTGGAAAAGATGGCCGCTTTCGCCGGTCAGAACGAGACACGGCAAAGGCAGCTCACCTTCCTGCGCGGCCTCCAAAGCATCGCCGGAGCGATCATGTTGGAGGGCGGCAAGATGCGCGATGTGCTCTTCGTCGCGATGCCGAAACGGCCGGATCAACCCGAACTCACGCGTTCTTTGCTGTCGCTCGCCAGCGCGGATTCGTTTCTTTACTCCGCCGCTGTCTCGCCGCTGGCGACGAGCCTGGACGCGCAGGGTTTAATCTCAATGTTCGCCCCGAACACGATCAGCGCGGAGGAGTGGCGAGCGGCGTTCGAGTCCGAGCTGAGCGTCATCGGGGAATGGCCGGCTGAAGCCCGCATGCCGGGGCTGCTTGCCGCCATCCGGGTCAAAGATCCGGCGCGGGCCCGGCAGCTTCTGGAGACGGCGATGGCCGCCAACAACGACACGCCATGGGTCGTCACGGAGAAAAAGGGAACTCGTTACTTCACCCGCGCGCAGACGAACGCATTAATGCCAATCGAAACCACGATCGCCCTGTCCGATCAACTCCTCGTCGCCGCGGTCGATACCGTATCAGCGGAGGCCGCGATGACGCGGAGCCGGACCGCGGAGCCTGGCCGCGGGAACTCGGAAGCCTTCAGAGGCGCCGAGCGTATCCTCCCCACCGCGAAGACCGCCTTTGTCTACCTCGACATGAG
>JBKJKL010000075.1:0-2934 GCA_046597485.1 Chthoniobacterales bacterium | reverse complement strand
GGAGTATCGCAAGAAAAAGATCGGGCACGATCCGCGGCGTGACACGCTCGTGGTGGCCGACTTCGATGGCGCGGGCGTGACAGAACTCGGCCTTTCGCCGGACGCGAATGAGATTGCGGTCTTCGTTTTTAATCGGCGCGGGAAACTGATGCAGCGCTGGAATGCCGTCCCGCCAGCCGACGCGTTTGCAATGGCGATCGCGGCCGCCGCCGCGAGCTAGTTACTTCTTGACCGCCGGCATCTTGCGGAAGTTGCCGCCGTTCCGGCTCGCGAGCTGACGCAACATGTTCTCCTCCTCCGGTTTTTCTTTGCCGGTGAGGTAGTAAACCGTGTGCAGCTTGGCTTTCTTGGTCAGCGTTTTTTGGCCTTCCTCCGCGACTTTCCAGATGTCCTTGTCGTCGATCGTTTGGAGAGATCCACCATTAGACGCCGTCGCGTTGCCATCGGTCAGCATGTAGATCGTTTCCGGCTTTAGCTTGAAGGCCTCTTCCAGCGCGTAATCGTGCCGCGTGCCGCCGGGTCGTCCCCCGGTCGGTGGCGCCTTGCCGGAGTCGACCTGGGTTTGGATATGCTCGACCGCGGCTTTCTTGTTTTCCTCTGTGGCCGGGACGAGCTCTGGCTTCCAGGAATAAGCGCCGCCGGACCAGCGAACGATCCCGAAGCGGATCGCCGGGTTCAGCGTTTCCACGAGCTTGATCGCCTCGTCGCGCACGGCCTGGAAGCTCTGCTCTTTGCCCACGCGGACCAGCTTGTGCGTGTTGTAATCAAAATCACCCGTGCGCCCGAACATCGAGCCGGAGATATCGATCATGATCACGACGCTGCTGCTCACGTCGCGAATGCCGAAGAAGTTGATCGCCGTCCCGCTGCCGGCCCCGCCGAGGCCGCCGCCGCCACCCGTTCCACCGCCACTGAAAGCGCCCGTCTGTCCCGCGGCCATCTTCATCGGTCCAGTCAATTTCGGCCCCGGCATGTCGGGGATGGGCGGCAGTTCCACCTTTGATGGGCCCGTGCTGAGGACGCGCTTCGGCACCGATGGCATCGTCTGCTGCATCTTCTTCTGCATCTGCACGCGATGCTGCAGCGCTTGCGTACTCGGATTGGGCGATTTCGGCCCGGCTTGGAAGGTTAGCTTTCGGGCCGAAGAATAATGCGAGACGACCCAGAAGGCGGCGCCGGTCGCGAAGAGCAAATGGAGCGCGATGCTGCCGACTAAAACCGGAGAGGCGAACCAGCGCAGCTTCTTCGCCGTCGAGGCCTGGGGCGTTTCGCTGACCGTCTCTTCCATCGCGTCGAAACTAGCAGCGCGGCGCGCAGCTTCGCCAGTGCAGACGCCGGTTGCGCAACGATCGATGAGCGCACTCGTTCACTCTTTTCAGCCCCAAACAATCTTGCCTAGCGGCTGCCCTGCTTCCGCCGCCCGGCGAGCAGGATGTCGCGTCCGACGAGATAGAGCAGCGAGCAAAGGACGAGGAATGGTAGAAGCGCGAGCAGGTCGGAATATGGCCCTTCGAAGAACGGGTTGTGTTCGGCAGCCCAGTCCTGCAAGCGATTGCTGAACGCAGCCAGGATCGGCACCCCGGCCATGATCGCGATGACGATGCCGGCCAGCGCGCCGCCCGCGATGTAACCGGACGCAAGGAGGACGCCCGGGCTCTTGTCGCCTTCCGCGACCAGTTCGTCTTCCGACATCTCGTGCGATCTAAATTTCGTCCTGCGCAGCCAGCGATCGACTCCGCCGCGGATCAGGCCGCCAATGAAAATGGGACTAGAGGAAGCGAGTGGAAGATAAACGCCGACCGCAAAGGCGAGCGACGGGATGCCGCTCATCTCGAGCACGATCGCGATCATGACCCCAAGCAGGACGAGGCCCCACGGCAATTGGCGGCTCAGGATGCCTTTGATAATATAGGACATCAGGGTCGCTTTTGGCGCGTCGAACTTCGTCACGGTTGAGCCATCCGGCCGCATCTTGTGCGTACCGTTGATGCCGGGGTCGACGAGGTAGGCCACGCTGCCATCTTCGCGCGCGAGATACTTTTGTGCCGCGCCGCCGGAAGGATCCGGGCGGTGCCAGACGCGGTAGGTGTTCGTGTCGCCCACGGCCTGCGTACCGCGGAGCTTCTCGGGTTCGCCGAGATCGCCTGGATTCGCGCGCAGATCGGGCGCGAAGTTTTGCTCCAGTTTGTAAGCGACGCGGCCGTCTGCCGTGACGAGGTAATCGCCGCTGCTCAAGCCGGTCACTGCCGGAGCCGCGCTCGCGCCACCGACCGAGAGAAGGCGAAAATCTTCCGGCGCCGGCTTGACTGTGCCGGTGAAGGCGGGCAACGCGGCCGCATCCACCCGCACCTCTTGCTCGACGCGTGGGAACGTCGTGGCCGGGACGTAAACGGTGTAGGAATTGTTGAGCAGCAAAAGAATCGGCCCGAGTGCTAACGCGGAAGCGAGCGCGCCGCAGAGGATGGCGATCTGTTGCAAACGCGGCGTCGCGCCGACGAGGAAGCCGGTCTTCAAATCCTGCGACGTCGTCCCGCCGTTCGACGACGCGATGCAGACAATTCCGCCGATGGAGAGCGCGGTGACGAAGTAGTGCGGCCCCGTCCAGCCGATGAACAGAAAGACGAGACAGGTCAGGAGCAAGGTCGCGACCGTCATCCCGGAGATCGGGTTCGAAGAGGAGCCGATCTCCCCGGTCAGCCGCGAGGAGACGGTGACGAAAAGGAAACCGAAGGCCACGATGAGGAGCGCGCCTAACAAGTTCCACTGCAGGTGCAACTGCGGGGCGATCATCATCACGAGGAGGAGCGCGATCACGCCGCCGATGACAAACTTCATCGAAAGATCCTGGTCGGTCCGCGGCGCCCGCGAGGTGGCCGCCTTCCCGCCGCGCAGGTCGGAGAGGCCAGCCTTCAAGCCGTGCCAGATGGTCGGCAA
>JBKJKL010000007.1:0-9031 GCA_046597485.1 Chthoniobacterales bacterium | reverse complement strand
TGTCCGGCAATTTACCCCCTGAATCGTGTCGGGGGTTCAATTCCCTCCCCAGCCACCATCTCACAGCATAGAAAACGTAGGGCGCGGCGTCGCTCTTTCTACCTTAGGAGCCTTACTGCGGGATGCTCGCCCCGGATCGCGCGCGAACGAGCGTGACGTCCGCGCTGTTGATCGCGCCGTCGGTGTTCACATCGGAGCGAAAAGTGTTCGCGTCGAGCGGTCCGCCGGATCGGCTGCGTGTCTGCTGCGCATCGGCCGAGTTGACCGTCGCGTCGCCGCTGGTGTCGCCGACCAGCACGCCCAGCTGGACCGAGACATCGCGTGTCACGGTTCCATCGTTTACGCCGGTTAGAGTCACGGTGAGCAACTGTGCGGTGCTCACCCCGGTCAGGTCGACCGTGACCTGGTTGCCGCTCACAACCGGAGAACCGGTGACGCTGCCGGTGGCCCCCGCATCGGGAGTCGCCACTGCGCCGCCCACAGTGACCGCGGCCGGGAAGCCGAAGACGATCTGATAAGTCCCGCCTGCGCCGCCGCTGCGCGATTCGATCGCGGGTGGGGTGGTGAGGAGGTTCAGGTCGAACGGCGTCCCGCCATGCACCTTCCGCGAGACCGCGCTCGCCGGGGGAATGGTGGTGAATTTCAAAACCTGCCCGCCCGTGCCCGAGGGACCGCTATTCGCATCGGCCAGGGCATAGAGCTCGCCGCGCTTATCACGACCGAAGCCTTTCAAGTAGAGCCCGAGCGGCGTGTCAGCGAGGCCCAGCCGAAACTCGACAATGGCCCCGTTGTCCAGTGAGCCGTGAAAGAGGCGACCGCTGAAGAGCGCGTAATCCCCGAAGACATAGCGCCCGGCCAAGCCCGGCAGCAGCGCCCCGCGGTAAACGTAGCCGCCGATGATCGCCTGCCCGTCGGTGTGGCTGTATTGCGCGACCGGATTCAGGTAGGCGGGGTCGGGGTTGGGGTCGATCGCGATCGTGCCATTGGAGGAGTTGAAGAGGAACGATCCTTCCTTCCGGTTCCAGCCGAAATTGCCGCCGGCGATGCCGAGGTCGATCTCCTCGATGTTATCTTGCCCGACATCCGCGATGACCAACCGGTCCGTCGGCGCATCAAAGCTGAAACGGTAGGGATTGCGCAGACCGTAGTTGTAGATCTCCGCGACCAGCCCGCTTTGCCCGACGAACGGATTCGAAGCCGGCACGCGATACTTGCCGTTCGCACTGACCAGGTTGGCGCTGCCACTCGTTAGGCTGGGATGGAGCGGATCGATTCGCAGGAGCTTCCCGAGGACGTTCGAGCGGTCCTGACCATTGCCGATGGCGCCGTTGTGACCAATGCCGACATCATTTGCGCCGCCGCCGTCGCCGAGCGCGAGGTAGAGGTAACCATCCGAGGCGCGGAAGTGTAGGTCGCCGGCGTTATGGGTGGCCTGCGGCTGATCGAACCGCATCACCTCGCGCCGCGTGGCAGGATCGATCACGTCCGGGTTCGGACTCGAGACCTGCCATTCCGCGATTACGTTTTGGTGGTTAAAGGCGCCGCCGTTCGGCACGGTGAAATCAGCCGGGCCGGCGAGCGGCTCGCTCGTGTAGGTGTAAACGCGGCCGAAGCCCGGCGCGTTCGGATTCGCAAAATCCGGGTGAAAGGCGAACCCGAGCAACCCGCGTTCGTCGTAGCCGCTGCCGAGCGCGACCAGCCGGGCCGAGACATCGAGGAACGGCGTCGGCAGCAGCGCGCCGCCGCGCAAAATGCGGACCTGCCCGGTCTGCTGCACGATGAACAACCGCCCGCTGCCGTCATTCGGAGCGGCCATGCCCACGGGCGAAGTGAGGCCCGTCGCAACCGGCGACATTTGCACGTAGACCGGTCCTTTCGGAATCGGCGTGGGCGTGGCGGTGGGCGCGGTCACCAGGACTGCCGCCACCATCGAGCAGCAATGCGGATCGCAGTAGTAGTTCACCGTTCCCGCGCTCGTGAAGGTGTAGGAAAAGGTCGAGCCCGTGCTCCGCAGGCCGGAATCAAAAAGGCCGCTCGGCACGTTGTTCGCACCGGAAGTCACGGTGTGGCCGCTGCTGCTCCAGGTCCATTGCACCGTGTCGCCGACCTGCACCGTGACATTTGCGGGATTGAAAACACGATTGCCGCCCGGGGCCACCGTCACCTGGATGGTGGCCCCGCGCGCAACGCTGAGCGTGACGAAAAGCGCGGCTGCCGCGACGAGAGGACGCAGGCCGAGATGGGAGAACTTTTTCATGGATGGGTCCGCCCATTGAACTGGGGCACGGGCCGAAAGTAAATCGCCAGCAAATCCCCACGGGCTGCAATAACGTAACGCGCTGGTTACCTGCCTGTGGTCTCGAGCTCGATCGGCGGCTGCCCGGCCGCGCGCAGTTGCTCATTTAACTTCGCGACCTCGTTTGCCTGCAACGCTTCCCAGTGCGCGATCGCTTCGCTCGCTTGCCGCTCCACTTCCGGCACCGCCGCTCGGACGCGCGGCGTCGGCGCGGAATCGACGTGCTGGATGGTGCCGAAGAGCTGCTGCACATTGGCCAACGCGGCGAACTGCAAAGGCGCGCCCGGCCGCGGGTTCGGCGGGGAAAATTGCTCGAGCTGTTTCTGGAGCGCTTCGATCTGGTCCTTGAGCGGCCCGTCACCGGCGCGCTCCTTCGCTTTCGCGAGACCCGCGACTAAGGCGTCGAAACGTTGCCCGACTGGCTCCAGCTTTTTGCGCAGTTCGTAAAGCTTCAGCGAGAGATCGAATTGCGCCGCCAGGTCCGCGGCCGACGCTTTCACGCGCGGATCCATCTTGAGCGGGAGCGGCTGTGTCTGGCTCTTTCCGTTCGCGGTTAGGGTCACCGCGTAATTCCCCGGCAGAGCCCACGGCGCGGTCGGTTCGGCCGCGGTCTCGCGGTAAATCGCGGCGATCGGATACTGCGGCTCAACCCCGGCGATTGGCGCGTGATGCATGTCCCAGAGGAAGCGGTGCAGCCCCGGCTGCGCCGAGAGCGCCTGCGGCGGGCGCAGCCAGTAATACGGCACCTTCACGTCTTTCGGCTCCGGCAGCGCGGGCTGCTCGTCGCTCGTGTAGCGGCGCACCAGCCGGCCCTTCTCGTCCTTAATCTCCAGCGTGACTGGGCCGCTCACCGGCAACGGGAGCCGGTAATCGATCATCGCGCCATCCGGCGGATTCTGGCCCGTCGGTTCGTCCGGCGGGAGCGGCGTGTCGGTATTCATGTTCCAGCGGAGACGGGTCGCGACCTGCGGTTTGAAGAGCGTCGCCTCCGTCGCCGCGGCGAGTTGGCGCAGCGGCGTGATGTTATCGAGAATCCAGAAGCCGCGGCCGTGCGTCGCGACGGCGATGTCGTCGTCCTTCACGATTAAGTCGCGCACCGATGTGGCCGGCATGTTTAGGCGGAGCGACTGCCAGTTGTCACCTTGGTCTAACGAGTAATAGACGGCACGCTCCGTCCCGGCGAAGAGCAATCCCTTCCGCACCGGGTCCTCGCGCACCACGTTTACCGTTTGCCCGTCCGGGATGCCGCGCACGATTTCCTGCCACGTCTTCCCGCCATCGGTCGTGCGGTAAATGTGCGGCCGGTTATCATCGAGCCGCAGCGTGTTTACCGCCGCGTAAGCCGTGTTCACATCGAAGTGTCCCGCGTCCAGGAGCGAGATTTTCTGCCACGCGGTGATTGGCGGCGGCGTCACGTCGTTCCACGTTTTGCCGCCATCGCTCGTCAGGTGGATCAAGCCGTCGTCCGTCCCGGCCCAGATGCGTTTCACGTCCAGCGGTGACGGCGCGATCGTGTAGATCACCCCGCGCTGCTTCGGCTCCGCGCTTCTCTCGTTTCGATATTTCCCGATCGAGGCCGGCAACTCGAAGGTCTTCCGCGTCAGGTCCGGGCTGATTTGCTGCCAGTTCTCGCCGCGGTCGTGCGTTTGCCACATCGTGTTTCCCGCGAAGAAAAGCAGCCGCGGATCCTTCGGCGAAAAGACGACCGGCTGCGTGCGCACCATCCGGAAGTCGGGCGAGCGCAACGCGAGTGGCAGGATATTTTGCGCCTGGCCGGTGCGGCGATCGTAGCGGCTCAATTTCCCGCCATAAACGATCTCCGGGTCGAGCGGATCCGCCACGACGTAGCCGTATTCCTCCGCGGCCACCGGATGCCAATCGCGGAAGGTGATCGCGCCATGATTCCCCCGGCTCGCGATGCCGACCGAGCCACTCTCCTGCTGCCCGCTGTAGAGCCGATAAGGGAAGGCGTTGTCCGCCGTCACATGATAGAGCTGCGCCGTCGGCTGGTTATACCAAGAGCTCCAGGTCTGGCCGCCGTTCACCGTGACGATCGCGCCCTGGTCACTCGCGAGCAGGATAATCTTCGTGTCGTTCGGATTGATCCAAATGCCTTGATAATCATCGCCGCCGGGCGCGCCGCGCCAGCCGCTCCAGGTCTTCCCGCCGTCGGTCGATTTCCAGCAGACCACGCTGGCCGAGTAGACCACGCTCGGATCCTTCGGATCGAAGCGCGGCACGGGCAGTTCCCCGCCGCCGATGCCGGCCGCCGGCCGCTCGTCGTCCGTGATCTTGTTCCAAGTCCCACCCGCGTCGCTCGAGCGAAAAAGATCGGAGCGCGTCAGCCCGCGGACCGCGGCGAACAACTCGTTAGGCGCGCTCGGCGCGATCGCGAGATTCGCCTGCACGATCGCTTCCGGCAGCCCGCTCCGCAGCGGCGTCCAGTTGCTCCCGCCATCGGTGGATTTGAAAATCCCGCCGCCCCCGCCGTTCCAGACCGCGTTTTCCCACGGACCCTCACGCGATTCCCAGAGCGAGGCATAGACCGTCTGCGGATTCTGCGGATCGATCAACACATCGGCGCCGCCCGTGTCCGGATTCGTAGAGAGCACGCGCTCGAAATTCTTCCCGCCATCAATCGAACGATAAATACCGCGCTCCTCGTTCGGGCCATAGGGATGCCCGCCCACCGCGACGAAGAGCCGCTCCGCGTTCTGCGGATCGATCGCGATCTGCGTGATCTGCTGCCCGTCGCGCAGGCCAAGGTGCGTCCATGTTTGCCCCGCGTCGGTCGATTTATAAACGCCGTCGCCGACCGAAAGATCGGGCCGGTGCAAGCCCTCGCCGCTGCCCACGTAGATGATCTCCGGATTGGAAAGCGCGACTGCGATGGCGCCGATCGAGCCCGTCGGTTGATCGTCAAAGATCGGTCGCCACGTCCGGCCGAAGTCGTCCGTCTTCCAGACCCCGCCGTTCACTTGGGCCATGTAGAAAACGCTCGGCTGCGACGGCACCCCCGCGATTGCCCGCACCCGCCCGCCGCGATGCGGTCCGATATTCCGCCACTGCAGCATGCCGCCGAGTTCCGCCGCATCGTCCGCCGCGTGCGTGGAGGCTATACCCGTGAGGAAAATAAGCGCGGACGCGGCCGCCAGAAAACGATTGATCACGGCGCCGAACATCACCTCGCCCACGCGCAAAGAAAAGCCGCGCGCCGGAATCTTAGCCCTCCGAGCGCGCTGCCGTGCGGTGGGATGCGATTCACAAGGTATGAGAACGTCCCCCCGCCTGCTCATTGCTGCGTTTTGTTGTACTGGTGGCGCGTTGCTCGGCTTCGCCGCCTTTTCTGGGAACGCTCCAAAACTCAAACCCGCCCGGCTCGCGATCGAGCGGCCGCTGACCCGGCCGGTTGCCCAACTCGAGACGATGCCAGCGGAGACCGGGCCGATCTTCGCCGGGCAATCGCTCGTCCCGAACCCGGGGCTGCCGACTTTCGGACACCCAGTAATCAGCGGCATCCAGGGCTCGGGGTTTGAGCAGGATCTGCGGGTCGATCCTTCGAACCCGAACCGCGTCTACACCAGCGCGCCTGGCACGCTCTCGGCGAACACGAGCTGGGTCTGGCGCTCGCTCGATGGCGGCCGCACTTTCAAGTGGATTCCGAACGCGACCACCCTCGAGGGAAAGGTAACGATCTGCGGCGGCGGCGGCGACACGGAGCTGGCGGTCGATAGCCAGGGGCGGCTTTACTTTTGCGACCTGACGCTGGCGAATTTCAGCACGGCCCGCTCGGACGATCTCGGCTCCACCTTCCCTTGCAGCAACACCGGAGTGCCGGACACAGTGGTCGACCGCCAGTGGTACGCGATCGACGGCGACCCGATGAACGGCGGCAGCATCTACCTGACGAACGATGAAGTCGCGCAGAGCCCGGGCCCGTGCGGCGCGCCGACCAACCTCGGACAAAACATACTCGTGATGTACCGCTCACCGGCCTCGGGAATGGCGGGCGCGACGGCGGGAATACAATTCGGCGCGGCGAACAAGATCACCGCGCAGCTCGGCTGCGACGAAGGGATCATGGGCAACAACGAAGTGAGCCCCGTGGCGACGACGCTCGGGCAGCCGAATGGCAGCGGCGGCTACACCACGCTGCCCGCGCCGGTGAAGCACATCTACGTGGTTCATGACGACGCACTCCTGAATCGCATCCTGATCGGCCGGTGTTTCCCCGTTGCCTTCGGCCCGCCGATCCCAAACGTGAGCGATCTGAGCGGCTTGAACTGCGTCGATCTGCCGGTTGCGAACCTGGGCACGAGCGCGAAAACGGGCGGCGATTTCCCAACAATGACAATTGATCGCGCGGGCAATCTTTACGTCATCTGGGAGCAGGCGCCGATCGATACCAGTGGGCAGGTCACGGGCGATACCCTCTTAAAATACAGCTACTCCATCGACCAGGGGAATACTTGGGCGGCGCCGCTCACCCTGGACACTTCCGGGTCGCCGGTCGGCACGCTGCACAACAACGTCTTTGCCTGGATGGTCGCGGGCGACGACGGCCGGGTGGGCATCGCGTGGTATGGCACGCCCGGCGCGCCGGCCTATCCCTCAACCGGCCCCGACGCCTGCACCTCCTGTTTCTGGAGCCTCTGGTATACCCAGACGATGAACGGCCATGCCGCCGCGCCCACATTCAGCGCGCCGGTGCAGGCCAGCAGTCACTTCACCCATCGCGGGAGCATCCAGACCTTGATCGGCGGGCAGAGTGGCGACCGTACTCTCGGGGATTTCATTCAACTGCGGATGGGCTCGCAGGGCGAAGCGCAGATCAGTTACGCGGACTCGAACAACATCACAGAAGCCTTCGATCCACACGGGATGTTTGTCCGGCAAAACGGAGGGCCAAGCTTGCTCGCGGCCGTTTCGTCGGTGAGCGCTCCAGGCCTCGCACCGATGAACGCGGTCAGCGATCCGACGGGCGACGGCAAACTGGAGGCAAACGGCCTAACGAGTGCAAACATCCCGCAGCTTGACCTCACCCAATCAAACATCACGCGGGTCACGACCACGCCCTGCTCTCCGGCTGCGCCTTGCTACCGAGTCGAGATGCGGATCAATAATCTCTCGCTCGCGCCGAACACCGCGCAGGATCCTGACCCGGTGCTCGTCTGGAACACACAGTGGTTCGTGCCTTCTACGACGGATGTGAATGGCGGGAAGAACTTCCACGTTTACGCGGAGTCGAACAACGGCGCCGCTCTGCAATGTTTCTACGGCGAGAACGCGGCCACGCTCGTGGGCGGCGGCGTCTCGATGACCTATCCCGCAACGGCCGCGCTCCCCGCCGCGAACTGCCAAAGCACGCTCGGGCCGAACGGCAGCATCGTGATCTTCGTCCCGCTCAGTAACGTGAACGAACCCGGCGCGCTCGATAATCGCCTCCATGAAGTGACCGCGAGCACGATGACGCTCACCCAGCCGGCGAACACCACGCCCTCCCTTAACGGCATCGGCGGTTCGCTCTTCAACCTGATCGATGTCGGGCAGAGCTACGTCTTCGACCCGGCGCAGGTCAGCTACTTGCGGGTCGTCTCTCGCAAGACCCACGGCCCTGCCGGCACCTTCGACATCGACCTCGCGCAAAGCGGACCGTCCGCCACGGAATGCCGCAGCAGCGGGCCGGCCGGTAATTACCAACTCGTGGTCGCGTTTGTGAATCCCATCACCGCGGTTGCGGGCGCGACGGTCTCGAGCGGCACGGGGACCGTGGACTCGGTCAGCGCGGCCGGGAACCAGGTCACGATTAACCTGAGCGGCGTGCCTTCGAACACGACCGTTGCCGTGACCTTGAATGGCGTGAACGACGGCACTACCACCGGCACCGCCACGGTGAGACTGCCGGTCCTCGTCGGCGACACGACAGGCGACAGCGTGGTGAATTCCGCGGATGCAACCCAGGCGCGCACGAACTCCGGCCAGGTCACCGACGGAAATAACTTCCGCACCGACGTGAATGCCGATGGAACCGTGAACAGCGCCGACGCGACGCTGGTGCGCCGAAATTCCGGCATGTCGCTGAACCCCTAGGTCTCGCGCCGGACCGCACGCGCCGTTACGTCGTCGCGCAGCGCGACGAAACTCGTGTGGCGCAGGTTGCCCGCGTCCGTCCAGTTCACGAACGAAACCTGGCAGACGAGCTTCGGCTTCAACCAGCGAAACTCCTTCATCTTCTCTGCGGTCAACGCTTCGCCGCGGCGTGCGCCTTTCTTTTCCGGCAGGTTCAGAAACGGGCACGTGTCGGTCGGCAGCTTCGCGAAGCGCGCGAAGATTTCCTCGCGCACGCGCGGGACGAAACCGTCTTTCACCCGCGCGACGAAGTGCAGCTGCTTGCCTTCGTAAACGCCGATGAGGAGCGATTCGAATCCGCGCGTCCCAGGCTTGTAGCCGCCGATGACGAACTCCTGCTCCGCGCTGGTGCGCTGCTTGACCCAGGCCCCCGACCGCTCGCCTGCCTCATAGATCGAGCCGCCCCGTTTCCCGACCACGCCCTCGAGCCGCATCTCACGCACCGCCTCGAGCACCTGCCCGGCCGGCGCCTCGAGCAGCGGCGACCGGCGAATCGGATCGCCCATCTCGCCTAACAAGTCGTTGAGCAGCACGCGCCGGCGCTCGATTGGCTCCGCCAGCAACTCCTCGCCGTTGCGATTCAAGAGATCGAAGGCGTAGAAGAAA
>JBKJKL010000461.1:0-2576 GCA_046597485.1 Chthoniobacterales bacterium | reverse complement strand
AGGCAACGACAAGCGCCGCAACCAGAGTTGACGCCCCGAGAAATAGGGATCGGGAGGTATTTCGAAATACCTCCCGACCCCTATTTCTCCTATTTCTCGGGGCGTCAACTCTGGTTGCGGCGCTTGTCGTTGCCTGTGTTGAGACGACACGGTTTGATTGGCCGGCACTGGCGTTTCGGGTTGGCTACACCGTGTTTGCGCTGGTCGTGTTGTACAGGACGACTTTGCCGAAGACCTGACCGGATTCGAGGGCGCGATGCGCGCTTGCGGCGTCCGCGAGCGGGAACGTGCGTTCGACGATGGGTTTGACGCGCCCCAACGCGAGGAGCGGCCAGACTTCGCGTTCGAGCGCGGCCGCGATGGCGCCCTTTTCTTCCGGTGTGCGAATGCGCAGCGTCGAGCCCGTAATGGTCAGCCGCCGCAGAATGATCGGCGCGAGCGAAATCGTCGCCGCTGCCCCGCCCATGAGGCCGATCTGAACCAGGCGGCCTTCGCGGGCGAGACACGCGAGGTTTTTCGCCGTGTAGTCCCCGCCGATGATGTCGAGAATGACGTCCACGCCCCGGCCGTTCGTGATGGCCTTCACGCGCTCAACAAAGTCCTCACTCCGATAATTAATGGCGGCCGTTGCGCCGAGTGCCTCACAGCGCCGGCACTTTTCGTCCGTGCCGGCCGTAGTGATCACGCGCGCTCCACGCGCTGCTGCCAGTTGGATCGCCGTGGTGCCGATCCCGCCCGAGCCGCCGTGCACGAGCAGTGTCTCGCCGGCTTCCAAGGCGCCGCGCTCGAACACGTTGGTCCACACTGTGAAGAAGGCCTCCGGCAGTGCCGCCGCTTCGATCATCGAGAGTCCCGCCGGGATTGGGAGGCACTGGACGGCGGGCACCGCCACCTGCTCCGCATACCCGCCGCCCGCCAGCAACGCACAGACAGCATCGCCCATCCGGAAGAGGACGTCGGGTGTCGTTTCTGAAAAAACGACACCCGACGTCGCTTTCTCTGTTTGTCCTCCGATGGAGACGATTCGTCCGGCAACCTCGAGTCCAGGAATATCGGAGGCGCCCTTCGGCGCGGGATAGTGCCCTTCGCGCTGCATGAGGTCCGGGCGGTTCACGCCGGCGGCCTCAACGGCGATCAGCACCTCGCCGCTTCCGGGCAATGGCGTGGGCCGATCGCTCAGTCGGAGCACATCCGCCGAGCCCGGCGATGAAATCTCGATCACGCGCATGAGGCCGACTATACTGCGGCGGTCGATGCCGGTGCTGGTCACGCGGAGGCCGCGGAGGCGCGGAGAACTCGCATGAAACGCATCACGACCCTCACTCTCACATCCGCCGCAATTGCGACGTGCCTCGTCGTCTCTCCGGCGGCGCAAAAATCCTTTCGCACCAGCGTCCAATACGTCACCGTCGACGTCGTCGTGACCGACCACGCTGACAAGCCCATTGAGAATTTAGGGATTGATGATTTTGAGATTGTTGAAAATGGAAAGTCTCAGAAGATTGCCGATTTTCAATTCGTCTCGATTCCCGCGGTCAGCCGAAACATCGCGGTGAACGCGCCGCGCGACGCCGAGCCCGACGTCGTCACTAATACCGCGCCGACGAAAGACAGCCGGCTGTTCGTGATCCTGGTCGACGACCTGCATCTCATCGAACACGACCTGATCCGGCTGAAGCGCACGCTGACCGATCTCGTCAATGTGTTTTCGCCGGACGATGAAGTGGCGCTGACGTTCGTCTCACATTCGAACCTGAGCGTGAACTTCACCCAGAACAAGAGCCGCTTGATGGAGCGCATCAACAACATCAAGGCCGTGCTGGGTTTTGGTCTCGACTCGTTGGCGCGTGTAGATTCCCCGAGCGAATATGGCGTGGTCTCGAGGCCCGCGCGGTTCAAAGGCGACTACGCCCTTGCCTCGTATTCCACGCTGAAGAACGTGACAAAGGCGCTGGCCGGTTCGAATCACACGCGTCGCGCCATCTTTTTCGTGACCGGCGGCACGACCCTGGATATGAGCGGGGAGCGGTCTGATGATCCAGGCCAGGTGGCCACCGACTCGATGACGCTGGCGCTGCAAGATGGCCTGGCGGGAACGTTCTCCGCCGCGCGCGGCGGCAGCGTGCCGATTTACGCCATCGATCCGCGCGGCAACGTCCAGCCCGAAGACGTTGTTCGCGGCGGCATGGGCGGCGGCGTCACGACGCTCGCGGACCCGGCGCTCCGGATGGAAGCCCTCAAGAACATCCGCATTCAACACAAGAACCTGGCGGTCCTTGCCGTCAACAGCGGCGGACGCGCGATCTTCAACGCGAGCGACATGACGCGCATGATGACTGAGATCGTGCAGGAGAACGGCAGCTACTACCTTCTCGGTTATTATCCAGACCCGTTCGTGGCGGACGGCAAGTACCACCCGTTGAAGGTGCACGTGAAGCGCGATGGCGCGCGCGTGCGCGCTCGGCAGGGCTACGACGCGCCGTCGGCCGCTCGCAGCACCGAGAACATCGTCGACACGGTCGGCGAGGCGCTCACCTCCGGCGTGAACGTGTCCGCGTTGCCGCTCCGGCTCTTTG
>JBKJKL010000367.1:0-3745 GCA_046597485.1 Chthoniobacterales bacterium | reverse complement strand
CGGTCGGCACCAGCGTAACAGACGGAGTTGGAGGAGCCATCATCAACACCACCGGCCCCTTGACGCTGTCGGGCGTGGTCGTGACCAACAATCAGTCCAGATCCTTGACGCAGATGGATGGCTCGACAGGAACTTCGGTCGGCGCAGGCATTGCCAGTGGCGGACCTTTGACCATCCTCAACTGCACCTTCAGCCAGAACGCCGCGATCGGAGGCGATCAGGCGATCACAGGCAAGGGAGGATACGGTGGCGCCATTTACATCGCCGGCGGTGCCCCACTGACCATCGCCAACTCCAACATCGGAGGAACTGCCGCCGACGCTAACGCCGCACAAGGCGGGAGCGGCGGCAACACCAGCGGCGACGCTTATGGTGGCGGCATTTTTGCTAACGACGCGGGCGCAATCACAATCAGTAATTCCAATATCGGTTTTAACACCGCCACCAGCCTGACGGCGCCGGTGAGTGGGAACGTCGGAGGCGGTGGGATTCTCGTCCAGGGTGCAACCAACCCTGTCACCATCAACAGCAACACTCAGGTCAGCAACAACTTTGCCATCAGTGGGAACTCCAATGTTTCCGGCGCATCGGCAAAGGTCGGCGACGTCGGAGGCGGTGGGATCTATTCCGTGAATCCGCTCACGATCAGCGATTCGACGGTCAATTCGAATCAAGCGAAGGTCGGCTCCGTCAGCAACGGGACCGGCGGGACAGCAGGAGGCGGTGGGATCGTTGCGGACAGGGGGCTGACGCTGACGAATACTGAAGTCGCTTTCAATACCATCACCCCGGGCGATGGGGGATTCCAAGCTGTGGACGGCGCGGGCATTTACTGCGGCACCGCTGTCGCTGGCACTGTCTTCACGCTCACCGGTTCAACGATCAAGAACAACGCCATCAATACTCACACGGGGACCGGCAACAATTTACACTATGAAAGAGGCGGCGGAATCAGCGCGGTCTTTGGGGGAAGCAGCGGAAGCGCAACTTTTTCGATCCGCGACAGCCACATAAGTTCGAACGCGGTCATGGGTCCCACCACCTCGATATCTAACAACTACGGGGGCGGAATTTACGTCGAGGGTGCCGTTGCGGTAACGATCAACAACACCCTGATCAATGGTAACTCTCTGCAGCCGACTCGATCTTCCCAAGATCTCGGCGGAGGTATTTTTCACCACGCCTCCATACCCATGTCGATCAATGGCAGCGACATCATGGGTAACTCTATCACGGGCACAGCAGCAACTGACTTCAATCATGGCGGCGGCGGGATCGGCATGGGCCTTGCAGTTCACACCATCTCGATCACCGACAGCACGATCACCGGAAATAGCGCGCCTAATGGGGGCGGGCTCGATGTTGTCGTCGACGGTGGGACGATAAATCTGCTCCGTTGCACTTTCTCGGGTAACACCGCGGCTTTCCTCGGGGGCGGCATTTTCGACGACGGCAGCACGATAAACTTATCGAACAGCACGATCTCAGGTAACTCCGTCACTGCCTCGGGGACCGCTTTTACTTCTGGTGGCATTGAGGCGCGCGGCACCTTGCTCGCGACGAATTCCACCTTCAGCGGCAATCTTACTCCAAACTGCACTAGCGTGTGCGGTGGCGGCCTTTTCACAGATACTAGTGGAACGGTAACGCTGACGAACTGCACCTTCACCAACCATCCGCAACAGGGCACCACCAACGCCGGCATTTACATGACCAACGGCACGGTCAATCTCAAAAACACGATCGTCGCGGCCAATGCCGGCAATATGTCTGCGGACGTACGGCGCAACCCCAGCGCGACAATCGGAATGGGCTTCGTCTCGCAAGGCTACAACCTGATCGGCGACGTCGGCGCGGTAACTGCCTTCACCCAGGCGGGCGACCAGACGGGCACTTCTGCCACGCCGCTCAATCCGATGCTCGCTGCTTTAGCAAACAACGGCGGCCCGACTTTGACGCATCTACCTTTACTGGGAAGCCCGGTGATAGACAAAGGCGCCGCGGCTACCGACCCGATCACTAACACTGCCATCACCACCGACCAGCGCGGCTCTGCGCGGCTGGACGATCCTGCGATCCCGAATGCTCCCGGCGGCAATGGCTCCGAGATCGGAGCGGTCGAGAGCAGCGCGCTCACGGTTTTGGTCGTGACTAAGACCGCCGACACGGGCGACGGCGTCTGCGATGCCGATTGCTCTCTCCGCGAAGCCCTCTCCGTGGCCGGCGGCGACGGAAAGCTCGACACCATCATCTTTGACATCCCGGCGAATAGTCCGGGCTGTGCCGGCACCGATTGCACCATTACCCTGGGCAGTACCCTCTCCCCAGGGTCCGACTCCGGTCTGTTGACGACGATCAACGGCTTCACCGGGAGCAACCGGATTACGGTAAGTGGAAATAACTCCGTCCGAATTCTCGACGTGGCTGGCAGCGCGAATCTCAGCATCGATGGCGTGAATTTCACCGGGGGAAGATCCAACACCGCCGCCGGGATCTACATTATCAATGGCAGGCTCGCGCTGACGAACTGTGCGCTTTTCAACAATAACAACCCGGGCAGCCCGGGCGGCGCGATCAACTGCGAGAGTAACTGCGTGTTGAACCTAACAAACGTGACCATCTCTAATAATACGGCAGCTGGTTCGAACGGCATTCTCAGCAACGGCACGGTCACGGCGAAGAATTGCACCATCGCAAACAACTCGGGCGGTTTCAGCAGCGGCGGCATCAGTGTCGGCGGATCATTCACGATCGGCAATAGTATCGTCGCCGGTAACTCGGCCGTCATCGGTCCGGACGGCAATGGCACCGTCATCTCGCTCGGCCACAATATGATCGGCAATGGCAGCGGCTTGAATGGCTTTACCGCCCTGGGCGACCAGGTGGGAGTAAATCCACAGCTCCTGCCGCTAGCTAATAACGGTGGCGCTACTCGCACCTGCGCCTTGCAAAGCAACAGCCCGGCCATTAACGCCGGCGACGACCTGCTCGCGCCGCTTACTGATCAGCGCGGCTTCATCCGCAGTGGTTTCTCGGACACAGGCGCCTATGAGTTCAACGGAATGGCGCCCGCGTTGAACCTAACGAATGCTCGCTCACGCAAGGCGCACGGCGCCGGCACCTTCGATCTGCCTCTGGCCCTCAGCGGTACTGCCACCGTCGAATCGCGCAGCGGTGGCGCGACGGGTGATTACACCATTATTTTGACCTTCAGCAATTACCTGAGCAGCGTCGGCGCTGCAGGCGTCACAAGCGGCAGCGGCTCAGTCGCCAGCCGTGCCTTTGGCAGCGATCGCCACCAGTATGTGCTTAACCTTACCGGCGTTGCGAACGCGCAAAATCTCACCCTTACCCTGAGTAATGTTCTGGACGCTTTCGGAACGAATAGTAGCGCAGTCCCGCTGACCATCGGCTTCCTCCTGGGCGACGCGAACGGTGACGCTTCCGTGAATTCCGGCGATGCCACGATCACGCGCGGACGCTCTGGGCAGCCGACAGATGGGACGAACTTCCGCAGCGATTACAATCTCGACGGCATCATCAACGCGGGCGATGCCACCATCGTGCGTGGCCGTTCGGGGACATCCATCCCCTGAGAGAATACAGCTCAGCGCGGTGATCGGTTCGGCGACTTGGGAGCGCGCCGCTGCGCCTGCGGTGGCGCGTCCGGACGAAGTGAATCTCCAGCTTCGAGAGACGTGAGTTCGGCCTTGGAAAGGGGCCGCCAGTGGCCGCGCGGCATATC
>JBKJKL010000291.1:0-4544 GCA_046597485.1 Chthoniobacterales bacterium | reverse complement strand
GCAGACCATGGCACGCGTCGTCGCGGACCTGTGCGAGTTCTACGAGATCCGCGTCACGCCGAAGACGGTCCTCGGTCACGGCGAGGTGCAGGATAATCTCGGGATCAAGCAGCGCGGTAAATGGGATCCGCTCGTTCTTCCTTGGGATCCAACCACTCACGATGTGCGCCGGACGCGTCATGAAGTGGGCGATCGTTTCCGCGCCGCCGTTTGCGCCGAGTTGGCCGGCACCGGCGTTTTCTCGGACGTGCTGGACCAGGCGGGGCGCGCTCTCCGAACGGTTGTGTCCATTCCCGTTGCCGCCACGGCGGCGCTGCGCTCCACGCTCTTCGCCGGGAACAACGACCTCGAGGCGATCGCGGGCGGACATCGCGTCCTGCGCACGGGCGGCCAATCGACTCCCGATGTCTGCGCGTTGCAGGACGCGCTCAATCGGCTCGCCGCTGCCGGTGTTGGTGATTACGCGATCGAAACCGATTCGCGCTACCGTGGCTGCTTCGGCCAGCGGACCGAGCGCGCGGTGATTGCTTTTCAGCGCGACCAACGGCTGCGCGAAGATGGGGTCGTCGGTGAGACTACGATCCGCGCACTCGATGCGGAATTGCTCCGGCTCGCCGAAGCTCCACCGATCCCCGCGCGACCGGCTGCCGCGCCCGGTGCAGTCGAGGCTCCCGTTGCCGGGACCGTCACGCCCTCCGGCTACGCGCCGCCGGAGCGTTCGGCGCGGCTCTTTCGCGGCGTCGATTTCTCAACTGCGAACGAGGACCGCGGCCGACCGTATGTTGATGCACTGGCCGCGGCTGACCGCGGGAAAGCGTGCGGCGACCCCACGAACTGCAAGGCGATCCTGCAATTTCCAGACGGCACCGTTTACTACGAAGCCAAGATGGCGATCTGCGCCGATGGCTCGCCACGTGCGCTCCAGATCGATTATCCCTACGGCCAGACGCAGACGGCCTTCACCTATCCGCCGAATGGCAGCGGCACTTTTTTCAACGCCGAAGCGGTGCCCTACATCGTGCTGCCGGGACGGAGCAAAGATGGATCGCTCGATTTCATCCACGCTTTTGGGATCGGCATGTATGACCTCGGCGCGGTCGTTTATCGCGGTCAATTCACGCCCGCGTTTTATGGCGAGATCGGACCAACCTTTCGCCTCGGCGAAGCCTCCATCGCGGCGCACGAGAAGCTGCCGGTGCCGTTCCCGTGGACCTCACCGCGGCGCGAGCGAATCCTAAACGCCAGCGTCGATGGCGAAGTGGTTTACTGCGTCTTCCCGCGCACCGCGATCATGTGCAGCGCCGGGATGAGCGAAGCGGAATGGCTCGTCGAGACGCTCCAGGCCGCGAGCATCCACTTCGAACGTTTCCTCGCCACGGGCGGCGCTATTCCGGGTCTGGCACCGCTCGGCTAAACGCATCATGAACACCGGCGCCTTCCAGTATCTCATCGGCTACACGAAGGGCGTCGTTGTTGTATTCCTCGGCGCTCTCTTCTTGCTCGTCGCCTATCGCTTGCTCACCGGCGCGATCAACACCCGCGGCTTGTTACAGGACAAGAGCAGCGGCGGCGATATTAGCCCCGCGCGGGTGCAGTTGCTTCTCTTCAGTCTCGGCGGCGCCTTCTTTTACCTGATGGGTGTCGTCGAACTCGTGCAGTCGCCCGCCAGTGGCGCGCTCAGCCTGCCCGAGCCTTCGCAGAAAATGCTCGAGCTCGTCCTCGGCAGTAACGCCATCTACCTCACCGCCAAGACCGCGGCCGCCGCGCGGCAAAACGGCTTCCGTTCCCTGTTCCGTTAGCGCCTCCACTTATGAACACACGCCCCGTCTCCCTACTCGTGCTGCTCTGCGCGGCCCTCCTCTTCACTCCAGCAGCGAACGCGCAGCCGCCCGCTGCTCCCTCGCCCTCGGTCGCGCAGCCCGTCGCTTCTCCTTCGCCGTTGATCGTGCAGCCGCTCGCTGCTCCTTCGCCATCAATCGCGCAGACGGTCGTCGTGCCCGTCGTTGCCGCGGCGCCGACCGGCACGCTCCAAGCGCTCCACGGCGAAAGGTTGACCTACTTCAGCATCCTCACCCTTGTCATCGGCTACCTCGCGACCACGCTCATCGGCGCCTTCGGCTTCGTCATTCTCTGGCGCATGTTCACCGGGCGGATCGACCTGACCTTACTCATCTCCGAATCGAACGGCAGCGCGAGCCTGTCGCGCTTTCAGTTCCTCGTCTTCACCTTCGTCATCTCGCTCAGCCTGCTACTCGTCATCCTCGGCGCGAAAGACGGCCCTGGTTTCCCGGAAACGATTCCGATCGGGATCTACGCCCTGCTCGGAATCAGCGCCGCTTCCTATGTCGTCTCCAAAAGCATCCAAAGCGGAACCGACAAAGCGCGCGACGACGGCTACCGCGTCTCGCCTAATGACCCGAATGTCGGGTGACGGAGGAGAGCCGATTCTTCTCCACTTTCGCTACGCTTTCGTCGCAACCGGTGCGCCAGTCTACAAGCGCTGGGTGAACCAGAAGCTGCCCGCGAAGACCACGCCGAAAGCCGCGGCCGCGATCATGCGCTCCGCCGCGGGAGCGCTCCTTCGATAAAGCAGCGCGAGCGCCGGCGCGACTGCGAGGACGATGCAGGCCTGGCCGAGTTCTACGCCAACGTTAAAGGAAAAGAGCGACCAGCCGAGCGCGGCCCGCGGCAGCGCCATTTCGCGAAGGACGCTGGCGAATCCGAACCCGTGCACGAATCCAAAACAGAACGCGAAGATCAATCTCCAATCACGTTTCTCGCGCCCCTGAATAAGCGAATGCGCGCCGACGAAGATGATGCTGAGCGCGATGGCCGGCTCGATCACGCGGGCGGGCGGGCTGAGAATGTTCAGCGTGGCGAGCACCAGCGTGACGCTGTGCGCGATGGTGAAGGCGGTCACAATCCTGAGCAGCTGACCGAGCGAGCCGCCGAGCAGCAGGAGCCCGACGATGAAGAGGATGTGATCGGGGCCGATGAAGATGTGGTGGACGCCTTCCCAGACGAATTGCTGCACGATTGCGAGTGCGCTTTGACGAGTCCCGAAGGTGTAGTCGAGCCGCGTTGTCTCCTTGTCGAAGATGCCCTGAAAACGCAACGCTTCGCCTTGGTAGATGTTGAGAAAAGTTCGGTGTCGACTGTCGAAGGAAAACAAATCACATCGCACCTGCACCGCGGATGCCGGTTGTCGGCCGATCAGTTGATACCGGAGCCGCACGTCGCGGCGCGCAGCGAGCGGCTCGGCGGCGAGGAGTTGCAAGCGGAGCGGCTCGCCATCCGCCGTAACCGCGAAACGTGAAGCGAGCAGTGCGGAAAGTTGCTCCGTCTTCGACGCGAGAGTTGATGGCTCGAGCAGGCTTTCTTCACTGATGCCGGAAAGCTCGCGTGAGAAATTTTTCGCGGACGCTTCGATGGTTGCCTCCGCTCCGCTCCGGTCAATGCGCACGTCGACGTAACTCAGAGGTAAATCGTGCGCGACGGCCGCACCCGAAATAAGGACAGCTGCAAGGGCTGCGAGAGCAGTGCACGTCCGGCGCTTCATCGCGTTAAGTCCTCCAAGGCGGCCCGCGCGAGCTTGCTTTGGAGCGGATCGAAATGCGGATTGAGTGCGAGCGCGCGTTTGAGAAACTCGACGGCCGCCGCGTTCTCCCCGGCCGCGCGCGCAATCATTCCGGCATGGTAGAAGAGGCGCGCGTCCCCCGTTCCAAGTCGCAGCGCATCCTTCATCGCCGACTGTGCTTCGGCGATGCGGACTGATTTGAGCGCCGTCCACGCGAGCGCATCCGCGCCGTAAACGTCGTGCCGTCCAGCCGCATACTCGGCTTGCGCGAGGGCGTAGGCCTCTTCGCCCTTCAAGTCGTGGTCGGCATAGAAGAGCGCGAGGTTACGATTGAACGGCGAGTCGTGAACTTTGCGCGAATGCTCGCCTAGTTGCTCGACCAACTCGAACCGCACCGCAGCGTCCGCCGCGCGTCCCGCCTGTGTGTAGAGATCACCGAGCGCCGCCATGGAATTGACGTCGGGCGCGATGCGCGCCGCTTGTTCATAGAGCCTAATCGCTTCGGATAAATTTCCGCGTCCCGCACTGAGCCGGCCGAGAGCAGCGAGCGCGCGGAACGAGCTTGGCGAAGCGGCCAGCGCTTCGCGATAGAAGCGCTCGGCCTTCTCAGCGTCGCCCACCGAAAATGCGATCTCGCCCAATTGCCAGCGGTACCAGGCGACTGCTGCGCGCGGCGGATCGGGTTGGCCTAACAAGAGCTCGAGCGCCTTCGAGAGATGCGCGCTGGCTTCGTCGGTCTGGCCGTGCAGAAACGCAGCGCGCGCCAGTCGCGTGTGCGTGCCGGGGTCATCCGGGCTCAGCCGCTCCATTTCCGCGAAAGCTTTTGTCGCTGCGTCGTAATCACCCAGCTCGAGCTGCGCATCACCCAGGATCGCGAAGGGCTCGCTCTTGCCGGGATTGAGTGTGATCAGCGTAATGGCGTGGTCGCGGGCTGCGGCGAAGTCGTGATTCGCAAACTCGCTCTGCG
>JBKJKL010000004.1:0-8090 GCA_046597485.1 Chthoniobacterales bacterium | reverse complement strand
ACGGATGGCTCGAGGGCGCTCCGGCGCCGGGTGCAAAGAGTATGAGATTCGCGGACGGTTTCACGGAGTGTTCCCGCGCACTCTATCCCTAGCCTCCGGCCAACAACCAAGCACAACATCGCCCGCGGAATCACTATCCCTACCGAACTGATCGGCAGCATCCTCGAACTCGAGAGTTGCTCGCGGCGATCTGGGAGAGCGGCAGGCGCTGATTATCGAAGACATGCTCGACATGGGTTTCACCTCTTACGCGCAGGATGGGTCAACCGTAAGCCGCTCCCCTGCCTCGACGGCGCTACCGCAAGAAGGGCAGATTTGCGGCTTCACCCCACGGCCCATCTCTGACATTTTGCCCGCGCCATGCTGGCCAAGATTTACTCCGCCGCGGTCTTTGGGGTGGACGCCTATGAGGTGGAGATCGAAGTCAATGCCGGCCGCGGCGATCCGATCATCGTCATCGTCGGGCTGCCCGACACCGCGGTGAAAGAGAGCCGGGATCGCGTGACGACGGCGATCAGCAACAGCGGTTATTTTTGGCCGCGCGGCCGGACCACGATCAACCTCGCCCCGGCGGATACGAAGAAGGAAGGGCCAAGCTTCGACCTGCCAATCGCGCTCGGCATGATCGTCGCGGCGGAGGAATTTGAGAGCCCGATGCTGAACGAATATGCCTTTGTCGGCGAACTCGCGCTCAGTGGCGCGGTGCGGCCGGTGAAAGGCGTGCTGCCGGTCGCGCTCGAGGCGCGGCGGCGCGGGAAGCGCGGCCTTTTTGTGCCGGAGGCAAATGCACGCGAGGCCGCCATGGTGAGCGGCCTCGACATCTATGGCGTGCGCAATCTGCGCGAGACCTTCGCCTTTCTTCGCGGTGAAGCGCAGCTGCAGCCGGTGCGCGGCGATCTCTCGGAGTTCTTCGCGCAGCATCAGTCGTTCGAGTCCGATTTTAGCGACGTGAAAGGCCAGGCGCATGTGAAGCGTGCGATCGAGGTCGCAGTCGCCGGCGGGCACAACGTCCTCATGATCGGACCGCCCGGTTCGGGCAAGTCGATGCTCGCGAAACGAATCGCCACCATCATCCCGCCGATGTCACTCGAGGAAGCAATCGAGAGCACAAAGATTCACTCGATCAGCGGTCTTCTCGGCATGGAGCGGGCCTTCGTTGCGACCCGGCCCTTCCGCGCGCCGCATCACACCATCTCGGATGTGGGCCTGCTCGGCGGCTCCGCCGTTCCGGCGCCGGGCGAAGTAAGCCTCGCCCACCATGGCGTTCTCTTTCTCGATGAACTGCCGGAGTTTCGGCGCTCGACCCTCGAAGTGCTGCGGCAGCCGCTCGAGGACGGGCGCGTCACCGTCTCGCGTGCGGCCGGAAGTGTGACCTTCCCAGCGGAGTTCATGCTCGTCGCGGCGATGAATCCATGTCCGTGCGGCTACTTTGGCGATCTCAAACGCGAATGCCGCTGCGGGCCGCTGCAGGTGCAGCGTTACCGTCAGCGAATCTCGGGTCCCCTGCTCGACCGGATCGATTTGCACATCGAAGTCCCTGCGGTGGAATATCGCGACATCTCGAGCACTCGCATGGAGGAGGATTCCGGCGCGATCCGCGAGCGCGTCGTGCAAGCCCGCGAGCGACAGCGGAAGCGCTACCAAGGCAAGGGAACGACAAACTGCAACGCGCGGATCAACACCCGCCAACTTCGGGAACACTGCTCATTAGGCGACGATGCGCAGGAGTTGATTCGCATCGCAATGCAGGAGCTCAACTTGAGCGCGCGCGCCTACGATCGCATCTTGAAGGTTGCGCGGACGGTGGCGGATCTCGTCGGCGCTGAGGCCATCACCTCGGAGCATGTGAGCGAGGCAATTCAGTATCGGACATTTGACCGCACGCTCTGGGTCTAACGAGGGGTCTGGCTCGCTGGGTCGCGCCAGAGATTTAGGTGATACTCGTAACGCGCCTGTACATTTTCGGAACGCGGGTCGCGTTCCCGGGCTAGGAAAAACATCCATTCAGCTTCCTCGTAGCGGCCCATGAAATCGTAGAGCCGGGCGAGCTCGAGCGGATAGGCGACGTCCATCGGCGAGAGCCGGCGTGACTGTTCGAATGAGGCCCCCGCTTTCTCGTAAAAGACAAGGCGATCACCTTCGCTTTTTTGACGGCTACCGATGGCCGCCAAGGCGCGGCCGAGATAGAAGAAGGCAAGAGGATTTCGGTCGTCGCGCCGAACGGCTTCCTCGGCCTGCGTCACCGCGCCCTCAGGATTTTCGTCGCGTAACGCCACGCGAGCTGCTTCGACCGAAGCTTCCCCCGGCCACAATCGCGCCGATTGCACCAGGAGGACGAGGGCGAGCGCAACTGCTATGCAACGCGCGACGGCGGAGAAGCGGGAGTTTTCAGTAGGCGCGACACTCGTGTCTCCGGAGTTCGCCAGTGTGCCGAAAATGAAGGCAACAAGGAGTGCATTGGCTGGGATGTGCATGTTGAAGTCGACCAGCGAATGAACTGCGTAAGCCGCGAAGGAGCAGAGCGCGGCAATCGACAGGGCAACGCGGTTGCTCTGCAGCAGCGCTCCGCTCTGCACGCGCTTGAAACCAAAGCTGAAAAAGGTCTGCCATCCCGAGCGCAGATGAACGACGAGAAAGACCGCAAAGAGAAGCGTTCCGATTAGCCCGTATTCGCAGAGGAGGTGGAGGTAGTCATTATGAACGACGACGGGATCTAACTGCAGCGCCGGCGCCCGAAAGAGTCGGCCGTAGAACAGATAAGTGCCGCTGCCCGTGCCGAAGAGCGGATTTAGACGCCACTGCTCGATCGCGGCGTGCCAGAGATCGATCCGCCCCTGATCGGCGTTAAAGGTGTTCGCGGTCCGCGCACTGAGTGCCGGCGTCCTTTGAATGAAGACCCAGACGCTGAATAAGGCGGCACTGAAAAGACCCAGACCAATCGCTCCGCTTTTGAGCAAGCGCGGAGTCCCCGCGGCACGCAGGACAACCAAACTGAGCATCGCGAAAACAACGATGCTCGCCACGACACTCAGATAGCCGCCTCTGCTCCCGGTCAGCACGAGGCCGAAATAGCAGAGGCCAGCGAGGTATGCGACAACCACCCGGGTCCAGCTGGGCCATCGACTCCAAGCTGCAACGTTAATCCCGATAATCCCGACAAGCTCAAGAAAACCGGCAAGGTGATCCGGGTTCACGAAAAGACCGGCCCCTCGGTCGCTCCGCCGTAAATCCCCCAGCGCGGATATGATCATAGCGAAATTCTGCCCAGAGCCGGCCTGAACCACCCCCACGACAACGTGCACAACCGCAAAGCTGAGCAATGCGCAGAGGAACGCGATCCGCGCATGCGCGCCGGTCAAAACAAAAGCGGCGAGCGCGTAAACGGCAATTTCGCCGAGTGCGAGGTAGAAATCGAACCTAGCTACATAGGGATCCGGCGAGCAAAGGGCGCGAAGCAGCACATAGCTAAACAAAAGGCCCGTGCTAAGCAGACAGGCGCAAGCCGGGAGGGCCCTGCTGCGTAGGGCTACCAATCCGACGAAAGCCGCAAGCGCAATGGCGCCGTAGGCGGCGAAACACGAAAGGAGGCCACTTTCGTAGTCGAGGACCTGGAGGAAGACCAGCCCTCCGAAAAGGACGGAGGCGACCAGAAGCCCTGTCGCGCGAGAGAGACCCACGCTTACCGTTGGCCTACCAGGCAATCCCGCCTTGGCAGCACGGGCTTAGTCGATTTCCAGACCGCTTCCGTGTCGGCCGACGCTTAATTAGCGTCTGGATTGATGACCACACCGCCGCTCTCCTTAGAGACCGGATCCGCAGCTGGCGGTGTCGCATTGCAGGCGTTCATCGGATCGCCATGATCGAGGTGGCGCTGATACTCGAGGCTATTGCAAGCTAAGACCAGAGTCGTGTTCCGCTTATGGCAAACGGTGCAGTTGTTCGTTCCAGCGACGCTGCTCGGAGAAGTGAGGCCGGAGAAAACAGCGGCCAATCCGACGGTCGCAGCGACAAGCGCCGAGCCGCGGAAAATGGAGTAGGGGGAGATGCGTTTTTTCATAATCGACAGGGAAGTGTTACTACAGAAAAACCGTATCGCAGACAAGTTAATCTTTCGCCTTTCTCGGGCAACGAACATTCCGCCCGTCGTGGCGACGGACTCAGAGCAACACGACTCGGTAAAATCGTTGCGACGCTCCGCTCCCGCTGGGGTCAGCCACCTCCGTCGTGCTCCCCGTGCCGGCGACCATTTCCGCTCCTGGAACGGGAAGCCACCAACTGTCGGTGAGCTTATTTTTATACTCCACGCGGTAGTCGTAGCCGGCCGTGGACGTAAAGCTGATTTGCGGGACACCGCTGTTTTGACGGATCGCCATCACTTGCGGTTTCGGGACGCCATTGACCTGAAAAGAAAGTTCTGAAGGCGTGCTCCCGACCGTGTTTCCCAACCATACGCCGGCAAAGAGGGGGCCGATATCACTCTGGCTCGGCCGCGTCCCATGCACCCCGGTCGATTCCCAATATACGTATTGATTGGAACCGTTTGAGAGTTGTCCGTTATGTAAAGCCAGCCAGTACACTCCAGCAGGCAAAACAATATCGCCGAGCGAGAAATCGACGGAATATTCGACGTAGGGACCGCTGGCATATCCGGTTGCGATATGAGTCGCAAAGGAGATGCCACTGTGAAGAAGGGTGCCTGGCTTGTCATTGGCCGAATTGGCATACACACGCCAAAGGACCGTCCCCGTGAAGTTACCGATTACTTCCAAGTCATACAATTTCACGGATTCGAGCCGCGCAGGCGTGGAGAGCGCGAAATCATCAGCTTCAATCCAGCCCGTCATTTCAAAGCCGTTGGGGAAATTCGGCGGGGCGGGATGACCCGGAGAGCCATTATCGTAGAGCGCCTGACCGGAGGCAGCGGCGCTGCAACGAAGCGCGAACGCGAGCGTGAAATAGCGAAGGAAGGGGGGGATGGCCATAGCGAAGTTACGCGAGCGACGTGTATATCGTTAGGGATCTGCTCGTCAAGAGCAACCTCAAGCAGTGCGCCTAGCTGAAAAAAACGCCAACCCGGAGTGCTGCTCTAGCAGAGCCGATGCCACCCTCTAAACGACGAATGCGGGACTTCCTCAGCTTTCGCCGATTTGGTCCCGCATCCATTGGCCGCACAAACGCCGAAGCGCTTGCACGAGGGGGAAACTTTCTAGACGCTCGCCGGGCTGCGGCGGGTGCGGCGGTGCAGCAGACAAAGACCTGCGAAGAGGGGAACTGCCACCCACAGGGTCGCTCCGCCTTCAGGAGCAGCAGCCGCACGGCTGACGTTGACGTCATCCAAGCGCCAAAAATCATCGTCATGACGATAACGGAATTCAAGGGTCGACGAAGCACCGGCTGCAACAAATGAGCTCGTCACGAGGCGATACACCCCGTCAGATGGGAAGCTTGGTGAGGTGATGGTGCTACCGAAGTTCGTCGTGAGCAGGACACCATTAATGTAAACTTGGAACAAATTGACCGGCACGGCGGAGTTGTTTGCTAGCCAGAAGGACACGGAATACGCCGTTCCAGCGGCGGTCGAGAGCACCTGCTGCAAGGCGCCGACCTGACCGATCGCCGGGGCAAGATTTGCATATTTGTTGCCAGAGTGAGCGAAGAGCCCGAGCGTTCCGACGTTGGAAAACTGTTGTCCCGCGCCAGTTCCAGCTGCCGGCACCAGCGTCCAGGAAGAGGAAAACCCTCCGGGTGACCCTGGGGGCGCACCAGGACTTAACTCAAAGCCGGGATCCTGAACGAGGTTTTGGGCGTTCGCAGTAAGGGTGCAGCAAACTACTGCACCTACCGCGAGTGTCTTAAGAATGGATGGGAGAATTTTCATAGTAAGTGGGGTCGGTGGACCGGTTTCGGTTCGTCATAAGCAGTAGCAAGGGCAGTGCCACCCAATTTACGTCACGCATAAACTTATCTCTTCGTGTTATTTACACTTCCTGAGGAAGGCTTCCCCGCGATTGTCTTGTGCGAGAAATGTAAAGTGCACCGACATTTCAGTGAGAGTCGACGGGAGTGCGGATTGAGACCCGCTTCGTTGCAGTGTAATTTGCACCTGTAAAAATCGAAAAGCCGCAGAGCCAATGTCACATCGACCCATCGCGTGGACGATCACTCTGTTCGCGCTGTTTCAGATGCGCTTTATAAAGCTCGGAGACGGCGAGAGATCTGGGGTCACGATGTCGAGCTGCGTTATACATTAAATCGGCCTCGTCATACCGCCGCATTTCATCATAGGCAAAGGCCAGGTTGAGCGCGTATGAACCGTCCAACGGCGCCACTTGTCTGGCCGCGTGGAATGCGGCAACAGCTTCCTCGTAAAATGCGTGCTGCTTCGGGAGACTCTCTGTCGAGTGGGCCAAGGCCAGCAGACCACGCCCGAGATAGAACAAATTTTCCGGGTTTCGCTTGTCATATCGTAAGGCAATATGTGCGAGCCGGACCGACTCTCCCGGTTTCTCATCCCGCAGGGCAACGCGTGATCGTTCAGTGTAATACTCGCCAGGGGCGAGACGGGCCGCGGAGATCAAAAGCAGGACAGCCACCGCGCCGGTGGCCCATTTAACGCTGAATACGATCCTCCGGGGCGCTTGGGCCGGCCTGCCCGAAAGCGCCGGATTAGCAACGACGCCAAACACGAACGCAAGCAGCAGGGCATTAGCGGGGATGTGGAGATTAAAATCGACCGCGGAGTGCACCACGTAAGCCGCGATCGCCGACCACGCGCCCAGGGCCAGCGCGAGTCGATTGCTTAGCTTCGCTCCCCGCCCCTCCGTGCCTTTGGCTAGCCAGGAGAAGCTCCGCCAGCCATGTCGCGCATGAGCGGCAAAGAAAACTGCGAATGCCGCGGCGCCGATGAGACCGTATTCACAGAGCAAGTGAAGGTAATCGTTATGGACGTCGATTGGATCGTTCTGCATCTCCTCAGTGCGAAACTCCCGCCCGTAAAAGCGATAGGTGCCCGCTCCGGTTCCAACGATCGGTTGGAGTTGCCACTGCTTCACGGCGGCACGCCAAAGCGTCATCCGCACGTTTTTGCTGTCGATAATGTTCGATGCCCTCGAGCTGAGAAAGGCGTTCTGCTGGATCAAAGCGGCACCCGCGACCGTGACCAGCAGCACCGCTGCGACGCCATAGGCCGCCAGCCTTCTCCATCTCCCCGGGGATGACGACCGCAGGAGCAGTAAACTGCAAACCGCGAAAAAGAGCAGACTGGCGAGCGCGCTCAGATAACCCCCACGGCTGCCCGTAAGGGCAAGGCCGATGTAGCAGATGCCCGTAGAATAGCCAGCGAGCAGCTTTCCCCAGAGCGGCCAGCGCCCCCAGCAAGTCAGAGCGATGCCGAAGATCCCGACGACTTCGAGGAAGCCGGCCAGATGGTTCGGGCAAACGAGGAACCCGCTCGCCCGCGGCCCATAGTCCGCCCGTTGCAGGAATGGAATGAGCATGAAATTATCACCACGCGTGAATTGGACCGCGCCCACGCCCACTTGGACGAGGGCGAATGCGAGCAGGATGGCGATCACGGCCAGGCGTGCCCGAGCCGAAGTGATCACAGTCGCGGTGATGCTGTAGACAACCAGCGCCCCTGCGATCGAGAACAGATCCAGGCGAGCGTAATAGCCCGGGGTGACCGCAGCCCGGACGAGCAAATAGCCGCAGAAAAGTGCCGTCGCGCCCAAGCAGATTACGTCGGCGTAAAGTCTCCGCTCTCTGATCAGACCGAGGCTAAGGAGGGCAACGACCGCGCAGAAAGCGAAGCCGGGAAGCCCAAAAAGCAAAACTCTTCCCCCGATAAAAGCCTGGAGAAAAATCAGCCCCAGCCCAAGCAGAATAGCACAGAGCAATGCAGGCCTGCGATAGACCGGATTCACGGCCGCGAAGGGGGCGAAGAACGCGACCGGCCGGCGGGTGGAACCGGCAGGTGACCCTTGCGATTAGGGATTGGTAACCGGCGTAACGCCGCAAGGTCCCATCGCATCCCCATGATCCAGGTGCCGAACGTATTCGAGACTGGTGCAGGGAAACGTGAGTGTGAACTG
>JBKJKL010000321.1:0-4721 GCA_046597485.1 Chthoniobacterales bacterium | reverse complement strand
CCTGAGAGAAGGCAAACCACAGAAAGCAGCGCGAGCTTCTTCCACTCATCTGGATCGGCGTCCGGTCCAGAATGCCCGCAACAAGCGCCGCGATCCGGCCGGGGCCAGCGGACCTTGTTCCAGCGCCAGAATCCGACCGCCGTTCGGCAGGTAAGCTTTTCGATCACGGTATTCCCGTGCACCTCTTTCACGACCACGTTCGCGTCGCCGACGTTCTGTGCCGGAGCGACTCCGCATTCCTCGCAGAGTCCACGGGCATCGAGCACGCCACATTGTTGTTCGCGATCGGCGACCACTTCGCTCACGCGATCGGCGATGCGCTGACCCCGGTCGTCACCAAGGGTGGCGATGGAGAGCAGTTTGTTCGCGGGCTGAAAGGCCACTGCCTCGAGCTGAGGCTCCTCAGAAAAAAGGCGGGCCACGTTCCGATAGACGCAATTCTGGCCGTTCTCCTGGCTTTTCTTGGCGTCGTCCGGCATGGGCCAGCAAGGATACGCTGCGCGCGGGCGCGCTCTAGCAAAAAGGTAAAACTCGGGCCGCCGGGATTCGAACCCGGGACCTCTTGAACCCCATTCAAGCGCACTACCAAGCTGTGCTACGACCCGAGGTGCGGTGACTATCCGCTGCCTCCCTTCGCGTTGCCAAGCCAAAGTTTTGCGGCGCGCGCTATTCTCCGGACCAGCCGGTGAGAAAGGCGTCGATCAACTCCGGCAGCTCTTCGCTGTAGCCACCTTCGAGGATGGCGGCCGATGGCAAATCGAGCTCGCGCAGCCAGCGTCCGCATTGCGCGAACTCCTCCGCCTCGAGTGAGAGCTGCGTGATCGGATCGCCCACGTAGGCATCGAAACCAGCCGAAACGAGGAGCAGCTCGGGCTTCGTCGCAAGCAATTCGTCGAGCGCCTGACGGATGACACGCAGGTGCGCGCCGCGCGGGATAAGCGGCGGGACGGGGTAATTGCGGATATTCGCGAACGACGTGAGGCCGGTGCCCGGATAAAGCGGCGACTGATGGATGGAGGCGAACGCGACCCGCTCGTCGTGCGCCAGGATCGCTTCCGTGCCGTTGCCGTGGTGCGCGTCAAAATCCCAGATCGCGACACGCGTCGCCCCATGCGCGAGCGCATCGAGAGCGGCCACGGCGATGTGATTGAAGTAGCAAAAGCCCATCGCCTGTTCGCGCGTGGCGTGATGACCGGGCGGCCGCATGAGCGTGAAAGCCGGTTCACCGCGGAGCGCAGCACGGGCGGCATCGATCGCCGCCCCGCTGGCCCGCGCCGCATGCACGAAGGTCTCCGGGTAGGCGGGGCAGTCGGGATCGAAGTCCTCTGCAGCCGCGGCCACACGCTCGAGGTGCGCGGCGGTGTGGGCGCGGAGCAACGACTCGTTAGGCGCGGGTTCCGGCGGCTGCCACTTCCAGTCGGGATGCAGGCGCTGGAGCAGCGGCACGGTCGCGGCCACACGCTCGGGCCGCTCCACATGGCCGGCCCGGGCGTAGGAGACGGCGCGCGGATCGTGAAGGATCAGCAAAACGCGCGTGAGCTCAGCTCATAAACTTGCGGACGAGCCAGATCACGAACAAGACGATAGCCGCGATCCAGAGCAGGTGGAGAAAGAATCCGGTCACCTTCATGAGGACGACCGCGACGATCCAGATGAGGACGAAGACACCAGCGAGCCAAAGCAAGGAGTTCATGCCAAGGAATCGCGTGCCGCGAGTCCGGCGCGTGGGAAGAGTCGCGCAATGCCCTCGAGTGACGATTCCGCCGGTTAGCGCGCCGGTCGCTGATCGCTGTACACGATATGGGTGCGGATGGAGCCGGTCTGGCCCAGCATCGATCCGCTCATTTCTGAGGTGAGCTCGCTCAGGGCAGGCTTTCCATTCGGCATCAGTCGATAACGGGTGACGGTTTCAAACCGATCGATCTTCGCAATCAGTTTTATCCGAGCCGATTTCGTGGAACGGAAACGCACTTCTTCGAGGAAAGGGATCGGCGCCGAAGGATTGGCAATCCCTTCGCCCGCAGCGCCGGCGGAGAGATCGGTCTCGGCGACGACTACGGTTTCCTTCGGCAGCGAAGTGAAATGGTAAAGGATTTTGCCCGAAGAATCCGGCGTGCTCGTGACCGAGCCCGCAGCAAAGTAACTGGCGACGCGTCCATAATGCGCGGGCCGTCGTTTCGGCAGGCCTTTGGCATAGTCCTGGGCTTCGTTCGCCGTTGGTTTCTTGTCGTCGATGGAGATCAGGTTCCAGCGTTGGCCTTCCGGCTGAGCGGGATCGAAACGTTCGACGAGCACTTTCTTCATCGGGTTTTTGCCACCGATTTGCTCAGTCTCGACCGTGCGGGTGTAGGCAAAATCTTCCGACGTTACGGTGCGAGCCAAAGCAACGATGCGTTCGCGCAAAGCGGGTTCGTCTGCGGCACGGAGTGAGACGGGGGCTAGGGTAAGGATGCCGAAGGCGAGGAGGCAGTGCCTATTCATACGAGGACGCTACCCGGAGCCGACTCCGGCGATGGGTATGCGCATGAATCTTCAGTGGCGGCGGAATCTTTACGGCTTGGTCGGCACGTCCTGCGGACTGCCCGGCGCTTTCACTTCGTTTGCGGTTGTCCCGGCGAGGCCGCGGCGTTCGAGGAGCGGTTGGATGTCGGGTTCGCCGCCGGTGAAGTTCTTAAACTGCTGCAAGGCGTCCATTGTCCCGCCGCGCGAGAGGAGAGTGTCGCGGAAACGCTGGCCGTTTTCGCGCGTCATCCCGCCGTGATTTTTGAACCAGAGGACGGTGTCGGCATCGAGCACCTCGCTCCAGATGTAGCTGTAGTAACCGGCGGAGTATTCACCCCACGAATGTGAGAAGTAAGGGGAGCGGTAACGTGGCGGCACAGGCGGGAAATTCACTCCGGCCTTCGTCAGCGCTTGATCCTCAAAGGCGAGCGCGTCTTGCGGCACCTCACTCGGCTTCAGCTGATGCCAGGCCTGGTCGAGCAGCGTCGCGGCCAGATACTCCGTCGTTTTGAAGCCCTGGTTGAACTGCTTCTCCGCGGCGAGCGCCTTGTCGAGCAGCGCCTGCGGCATGGGCTCGCCGGTCTGGTAATGCTTCGCGTAATTCTTTAAAACTTCAGGCCAGACGGCCCACATCTCGTTCACCTGCGAGGGGAACTCGACGAAGTCGCGCGGGACACTCGTGCCGGAGAAGCGCGGGTATTTCACGTTGGAGAACATGCCGTGGAGGGCATGCCCGAATTCATGGAACATCGTCGTCACCTCGTCGAAGGTGAGCAGCGTTGGCTCGCCTTCCGGCGGCTTCGGGATGTTGAGATGATTCGCCACTACCGGCTTCGTCTTGAAGAGGTTGTTCTGCGAGACGTACTCGTTCATCCAAGCGCCGCCGCGCTTCGAGGGGCGGGCATACATGTCGGAGAGGAAGAGGGCGAGCGGCTCGCCGTTCGCTTCGAAGACCTCGAAGACGCGCACGTCGGGCAGGTAGACCGGAAGGTCTTTGCGCTCCTTGAAGGTGATGCCGTAGATCTGGGTGGCGGCGTAGAAAACGCCATCCTCTTGGACGTGGTTCAGCTCGAGGTAAGGCTTCAGCTCGGACTCGTCGAAGGCGTAACGTGCTTTGCGCACCTTCTCGGCGAAGAAGCTCCAGTCCCATGACTCGATCGGATGGTCGGCGCCTTCTTCCTTCACGATTTTTTCCATGTCTTCGCGTTCGCGTTTCGCATTCGCGATCGCGGGCGGAGCGAGCTCGGCGAGGAGCTTGTTCACCGTCCCGACGTCCTTCGCCGTCTGATCCTCCAGCTCGTAGGCGGCGTGGTTTTCGTAGCCGAGCAAGGCGGCTCGCTCCGCGCGCAGGCGGGCGATTTTCTTGATCGTCTCGAGGTTGTCATACGCGCCGCCGTGGCTGTTGCGGGTGAGCGAGGCCTTCATGATGCGCTCGCGAAGAGCGCGATTCTCGAGCGAGGAGACCGCGGGCTGGCCGCTGGTGTTTTGCAGGGCGATGACGAACTTCCCGTCCTTCTTGCTGGCCTTCGCGGTGTTGGCGGCGGCGGCGATGTCGCTCTCGGACATGCCGGCGAGCTCCTCGCGTTTGTCCACCACCACGCTCATCGCGTTCTTCTCTTTCAGGACGGACTGATTGAACTTCGTCCCAAGGGAAGCGATCTCGGAGTTCATCACCTTCAGCTTCTTCTTGTCGGCGTCGGAGAGCTTCGCGCCGGCGCGGACGAAGTCCTTGTAGTAGCGCTCGAGCAGGTAGGCGGATTCGGGGTCGAGGCCGAGCTTGTCGCGCTGATCATAGAGCGACTGGATCCGGGCGAAGAGTTTCGAGTTGAGATGGATCTCGTCGGAGTGCGCCGCGAGTTTCGGCGAAATCTCCGTCTCGGTTTTCTCGAGGACGGGGTCAGTGTTCGCGCCGGTCAGGTTCGAGAAGATGGCGTTTACCCGTGTGAGCATTCGGCCGGTTTTCTCGAGCGCGACGATCGTGTTCTCGAAGGTGGGCGCCTCCGGGTTGTTCGCGATCGCTTCGACTTCCTTGAGATCGGCCGGAAGGGCGACGGCGAAGGCAGGCGCGAAATGCTCACTCTTCATCCGGTCGAAGGCTGGCATCTGATAGGGGAGCGAACTCTCGCTCAGGAGCGGATTTTCGTTGTTCGCTTTCTTCGCGGCGGGCGAGGCAGGTTCTTTGGCAGCTTGCATGCAGGTGAGTGGAAACGCCGCCACGA
>JBKJKL010000169.1:0-2672 GCA_046597485.1 Chthoniobacterales bacterium | reverse complement strand
GAAGGACCAAAGGATGCCACCAATCGCAAGCGCAATGGCGTTGACTTGGATGAGGTAAAAGGCGCCATTGACCAGCGCGAATTGGAATTTGCTAATCACGGGCGCAATGGCCAGAAGACCGGCCAATAGGCCGAATTCCAGCTGGCGGGGAAAGAGGGCATTCCAAAGCGCACGGGCGGCGAGCCCGAACCCGAGCCAGCCGAAGAAATGAATCGCAAGAGCCGCCGCAAGATGTTGCTGAGTCCAAAGCAGGATTGCGCCATACAGCACACGGTCCCCCAGCCGATCCACCGGCAGAGGAGAGGTGGAATGGAACAAGGCGAGAAAGCCGTCATCCCAATATGGTCGTGCGAACAAGGCCAAGAGCGTGGTAAAGGCAGCAAATGCCACCAGGAAGAGCAACTCAAGGCACGAGGCGAGCGCGTGTTCTCGTCGCCCGTCATGAAAGCGGGCTTGCATCGGTTTTTCCTGCATCAACCCAGGCATCTGTCGAGTATCATGAGATCATGCTGATCGGCCATAGATGATATGAGGTTTTCGATCGTTATCCCTGTTTATCGCAACGAACACTCGCTCGTAGACCTTCTCGCAGCACTGAAAACCGTGGCTGCCCAGATTGGCGATGAGATGGAGGTTGTCTTTGTCGTCGACGGCAGCCCGGACGGATCTTTTGCGCGCTTGCAGGCAGCGCTGCCGTCGGCGGGGTTCGCTTCGCAGTTAATCTTATTGTCGCGCAACTTTGGATCCTTTTCAGCGATCGCGGCGGGCCTCGCGGCTGCTCGTGGCGAATACTTCGCCGTCATAGCCGCAGACCTGCAAGAACCACCATCCCTCACCACCGAGTTTTTTGAGGTGCTGCAAAAGGGAGATTACGACTTGGTGCTCGGCAAACGAGAGGGGCGCAACGATCCACTAATAACGCGCTTCATGTCAGGCCTCTTCTGGCGCTTTTACCGACGTTTCGTTCAAACACAGATGCCGAAGGGCGGCGTCGACGTCTTCGGGTGTACTCGCCGGGTCCGCGATGAACTCCTGAAGCTTCATGAGTCGAACAGCACGCTGGTTGGGCTCTTGATGTGGATCGGGTTTCGCCGCACTACCGTGAGTTACACGCGCGCGGTGCGGCGCCATGGCCGGAGTGCGTGGTCGTTCGGGCGGAAAGTGCGTTACTTGAAAGACAGCATCTTCGCCTTCTCCGATCTGCCGGTGCGCGTGCTCGGGTTTCTCGGCGCGCTCGGCATGTTCGTCTCGATCATTCTCGGTTTCCTGATTGTGGCGGCGCGGATCACGGGGAAGATCGACGTCCCGGGCTATGCCGCCTCGGCGACCCTGATCATGTTCTTCGGCGGGCTCAATTCGCTCGGTATCGCCATCCTGGGCGAGTATCTCTGGCGCACGTTTGAGAACACCAAGCAGCGTCCGCCGCATATCGTTGTCTTGGCTGAGCAATACGCGGCCACGCAAACGGCGCCTAACGAGTAGCGTCCGTCTGGCCGATAAACTCCAGGAACTTGTCGTAGCTCCGGAGGTAATCGTCCGGATCGTAAGCCTCGGAAGCGAGCACGAGCAGCATTGCGTCGCTGCTGTATTTGTATTGCACCGCCCAGACACCGGCCGGGATATGGATGCCGAGCGCGGGCGTGTCGAGGGTGATTTCTTCGCGCTGCTGGCCGTTGTCGACCATCACCGCGACATGGCCGCGCAGACAGACGAGCAACTGGTCGCAGCGCTTGTGCGCGTGTTCGCCGCGCACTTCCTTTCCCGGCACATCGAAGACGACGAAATAGCGCTGCGGGACAAATGGCAGCCCGTGGCCGAGTTCGCCGACCGAGATGCTGCCGCGCAGGTCACCGATGATGGGCAGATGATGCAGCGTGACCGCCGTGACTTTCGTTAACGGACCCGCGGCCGGCAGGGTAGCGGGACGGACCGCCGCTCCGTGCTCGACCTCGGGTGTGTTCACATAACCGGAGATCCGCGCCGGGTTCCCAGTCACGATCGCAAACGGCGGCACGTCCCGCGTGACGACCGCGCCCGCGCCGACCATTGCCTGCCGGCCGATGGTGAGTCCCGGCAGGATGGTTGCATTCGCTCCGATCGAGCAGCCTTGCTTCAGGCGCGTCTCGGGATACTTCGCGAGGTATTGTTTGCTCCGCGGGTTGCGGTCGTTCGTGAAGGTCGCGTTCGGTCCGATGAAGACGTCGTCCTCCACTCGCAGGCCGTCCCATAACTGGACGCCACATTTCACCGTCACACGGTCGCCGATAACCACGTCGTTCTCGATGAAGACCTGATCGCAGATATTGCACTCCGCGCCGATCGCCGCGCCGGGCAAAATATGTGCGAAGGCCCAGACGCGTGTACCTGCGCCGATGTGCTCGCTTTCGACCAAAGCGGCCTCGTGTTGAAAAAAGCCGCCGGTTGCCGGTTTCGTTTCCATCTAGGACCGCGTCGCGGGGTGCGCCGAGCCGTTCAGCGCACGCTCCGTCCACTCCAGTCGCGGCCGGATGCAGCCGATGACCGTGCCTAGGTATTCGGATCGCGCCCTCGTCTCGTGCACCATAAAAGAGATGCCGTTCCGCAAAACGACGTCGTGGTTCGTGACGTCGGTGATCAGAAAAATGGAAATGCTGTAATAGCCGTCGTTCAGGAAGTTCGCCGGGAATTCGCAG
>JBKJKL010000047.1:0-2763 GCA_046597485.1 Chthoniobacterales bacterium | reverse complement strand
GAAAAGCGAGCAGGAGCGCGTTCCACAGATGGCGGCCGCATTGGAACATGGCCGCCCTCATAAATTCCGCATCGCTCGTCTGGTTGCTCGGCGGGATACTGCTCGTGGCATTTCCTCTTCGCCGCGGCCTAACGAGTCAAGCCAGGACGAGCCGCGGCGCGCTTGCGGGCGACCACGGATTGCGGGTGAAGTCGGAGGCAACGATTGCCTGCGCCGTCTGCCGAATCAGGACTAACAAGTCCTCAACCGAGAAGTTGTGCCGGCGCGGCCCGAAGGGTGCGAGGTTCTTTTCCGCGAGGCGGAAAAGACGCACCGCCGGTCCGAGCCGCCGACCATGGACGCGGTGCGTCGGGAATTCGAAATGCTTCTGCAAATGCACGAAGCCGCCGGCGGCCTGGATGAGCCCCTTGAAGTAATCCGCATCCGCCGACTCGGTGCCGAGCCAGAGATGCTCGAGAACATCGTGCGCCTCGTAGTAGCGCTGCTCATTCCAGCAGGTGAAGAAGCCGCGATAGCAGGGATGCTGCGCAATCTCGTCCGTCGCACCTTCCGGCGCTGTCCCCTCTAGCTCGGTGACAAACCGTGAAATCCTCTCGCCTTTAGTCATCGCGGCCTTAACCTGCCGCTGTCTGAAATGAGGGGCAAACTGGCACGCGTGGATTTCCGTCTGCGGAAACGCGCGACGCGCCGCGGCGCGGGATGACCGCACTCATCCTGCTCGCGGTGAGCATCAGCGGCCTGATCTTTCTCTCGGCGATTTTCTCCGGCCTCGAGACCGCGCTCTTTGCCTTGAAAGCGCACCAGCTACGCCGGCTCGAGGAGACGTATCCCTCGCTCAAGCCTTTCCTGCAGGCCTTCCGCGATCACCCGCGGCGCGTGCTCAATGTCATCCTGCTCGGCGACGTGGTCGTGAACGTCCCGCTCATCATCCTCTGCGCCGTCCTGCTTTGGGAAACGCCGCTCGCGAACAATCATTTTCCGCAATGGTTCATCGCCGTCGCCATCTTCGCGGTCGTCGTCCTGGTCTGCGATTTGATCCCAAAACTGCTCGCCATCTCCGCGCCGTATCGTCTTTCCACGATCGGCGTCTTTACCCTCCGCGCCGTCATGCCGCTGCTCGATCGGGTCGGCATCACCCTCGAGCGAATGAGCGAGGGGCTGGTGCGGCGGCTAACTCCGGCGCCAGTCGATCGCACGATCAGCGATGCGGAACTCGAGACCCTCGTCGAGCTCGGCGAAGAAGAAGGGACGCTCCACGAGGCGGAGGGCGAGATGATCCAGGAGATCATCAAGCTGGGCGACAAAACGGCGAAGGATTGCATGACGCCGCGGGTCGATACCTTCGCGCTCCCGGACGACCTGACGAACGAAGAAGCGATCGCGCAGTTGAAGACGAAGCGGCACCGGCGCGTGCCGGTTTACGCCGACACGCCGGACCAGATCGTCGGCATTTTGAATGTGAAACGCTTCCTCCTCGAGCCGGCTGGGCATTACACGGAAGTGGTCGATCCGCCGTCCTTCGTGCCCGAGACGATGCCGGCGATGAATCTGCTCCGCAGTTTCCTCTCGCGCCCGCAGGGGCTCGCGATCGTGGTGGATGAATTTGGCGGCACGGAAGGGATCGTAACCCTGGCCGACATCGTGGAGGAGATCATGAGCGACGCCGCGCCGCTCGGCGACGCCGATCTCTACATCGAGCCGCTCGAGGATGGGCGCCTGCTCGTGAGCGGCAACGCGCGCCTCGACGATCTCGCGGAGCATCTCGGCTTCGATCTCGAAGCGGAGGGCATCGACACCATCGGCGGCTTCGTTTTCAATCGGCTCGGCTACCTCCCGCCGTCCGGCTCCCAGCTCGAGTTGCCGCGAGTTGCGATCACGGTGCGGCGGACCGGACGGAAACGGATCGAGGAATTGCTCCTGGAAAAAACGGCCTACCTGCCCGGCAACGGCCATCGCGAAGCCGACGGCGAGGAGGAAGACGAATGATCTGGTTCATCGTCGCGGCTCTTTGCGTCATTTCGTTTCTCTCCGGCGGCGTGGAGTCCGGGCTGCTCTCGCTCGACCCGGTGCGGCTGCGTTCTCACGTGAAGCAGAAGACGCGCGGCGCGCGCCGGCTCGAGCGTCTGCAGGAAAATCCCGCGCGACTGCTCGTGACCGTGCTCCTGATCACGAATATCGCCGACATCGTCGCGCTCCTCCTCGCGACGCGCGAGCTGGTCCGCCACTTCGGCCGACTCGGTTACGTCATCGCCATTGTCGCGGCGGCGCCGATCTTTCTTTTCCTGCTTGCGGTTTTGCCGCATGCGCTTTTCCGGCGGCTGCCGCTCGGGGCGCTCGCCGCTCTCGCCGGCGTGCTCGAGACCGCCACCCTGTTCCTTTCGCCCGCGATGAAGATTGGCGAAGCGATCGGCCTCCTCTTCTTGCCCCGGCGGAAATCGGCGAAGGCGCGCCTCTTCGCCGCGCGTGAGGAACTCAAGCAAGTGACTGCGCAAAGCGAACGCGAAGGCGCGCTCACCGCGACCGAGCGCGCGATGATTCATAACGTGGTCGACTTCCGCCACGTCCGCGCGCGCGATGTCATGGTGCCGCTCGCAAAATGCATCACCCTCCGGCCGCAGAGTCCGGTCGACGAGGCGATCGCCTTGAGCAGCCAGGCCGGGACGGATCGGCTGCCGGTCATTTCCGCGGAAGGCCGCGCGGTCGGCCTGGTCAATGTCTTCGATATTCTGCTCGATCGGAAACCGCGCGGGTCGCTCGCGAAAT
>JBKJKL010000460.1:0-3714 GCA_046597485.1 Chthoniobacterales bacterium | reverse complement strand
CGTCACGCCGTTGCGGATGGTGCTGTAGATGTCAAAGCCCGCGTCCGAACCGGTATCGACCGTCAATTTACCGGTCGCGGCGAGGGAGCCGCTATTCGCCGGAGATTGGATCGTGATCTGGTCCAGGTTGGAGTCCACGTTGTACAGCGTGGTCGCGGTCGCCGGATCGAGATCGTTGTTCGTGTAGGCGGCTCCAACGATCCCGGTGGCAGCCGTGCCAGCGGTGTAACTGAGCGTTCCGTCGACGGTGGTCGTCCCTCCAGCATTTACGTTGTGCCGCAAATTCTGGCCTGTGTTGCTGACGATGCGCAGGCGATCGGCAACCGGATTGAAATCGACTCCGAACGAGGTGCCGGTGAGCGCCACGGTAACGCGATTCACGAAAGTCGCGGCCGCGGTAGTGGCATCAAGTGTGTAAACGCCGCCGGAATTTCCCACGCCATAGAGTTTTCCGTCCTGCACCCGGAAATCGATTCCGATAAGCGTCGTGTCGCCGCCGGTTAACCCCGAGACGGTCCCGATGGTGGAAGCGCTGCCGGGCGAATATTCGTTGAAGCAAATGAGCCGTTGATCGCGGGTCAGACCGACGACTCCTAGGGTGTAATTGCCGCCGCTGTAGCCGCCGCAGGAACCAGCACCCCAACCGCCGCCGCCCCAACCACCGCCTCCCCATTCGCCGCCGCCGCTCCAATCTTGGGTGTTGTCGACCTTCTCGTCCTCGGCCATGACCATGGCGGGAAGAGATGCCGCCAAAAATGCTGTCATCAGTAATCTGCGCATAATTTTGTTTCTTTCTTGATAGCTCGGGTTGTTCGGATCGTGTGGCCAGGCGATCGGAGCCGATTTGCTTGGTTCCATTAGAATCGCTGCTCAATCAATTCCGGACGCATCGGGGTGGGCGGGTAGAAGGCGGCGAGCAACGTCGAGCGGCAGCCGAAGCGCGCGGCAGCTCCGCCCTCGTCTGGCCCAATTACCGGAACAGTATCGGAGCGCCGTCCACGGCGAAGCAAACCGTGCCGGATTTTTCCTTGTCAGAACGGGTGAGCCGTGGAACTTTCCGCCTCCTTTTTCCCGAGGAACAGACATCATGGCATACGCAATTATCAGATCAGGCGGCCGACAACACCGCGTCAGCGAGGGAGACATCGTGGAGGTGGATTTTCTCGACGCCGAAGTCGGCAAAGAAGGCATCTTCGCCGACGTCCTCATGATCGGCGACGGCGATACCCTCAACCATGGGACGCCGCTCATCGAGGGCGCGACCGTCCATGGTGAAGTGGTCGAGCAGAAAAAAGACAAGAAGGTCATCGCTTTCAAGTATCGCCGGCGCAAAGGCTACCACCGCACCGTCGGTCATCGCCGCAAACTCACCCGGATCCGGATCACCCAGATCGACGCCGGCTCCGCAGCAAAAAAATAGGTTTTAGTCATGGCTCATAAAAAAGGACAGGGCAGCGTTAAGAACGGCCGCGACAGCGTCAGCAAGCGTCTCGGCGTAAAGAAATTTGGGAGCGAAGTAGTGGTCGCGGGGAACATCATCATCCGCCAGCGGGGGACGAAGTTTGTCCCGGGCAAAAACGTCGGCCTCGGCCGCGATTACACCATTTTCGCGCTGACCGATGGCCGGGTGAAGTTCGACCGCGCGGGTCGTCGCGTGAACGTCGAGCCGGTCGTCGCCGCCGCTTAAATCGCGCTTTCCTCCGCCGTCCGCTTATATTTCGCGGCGGCTGCTAGGCGATGCGGTGCGATTTGTCATATAACGGTGATGACGCCATGAAATATCAGACCTACCTCCTCTTCGGACCTCCCGGCAGCGGCAAAGGGACCCAGGGCAAAACGCTCGGCACCGTCCCGCGCTTCTTCCATTGCGCCTGCGGCGATGTCTTCCGCTCGATCGACACTCGCACTGCCGTCGGGCGCGCGTTTCTCGATTACTCGAGCAAGGGTCAACTCGTCCCGGATGAAATCACGGTGCAACTCTGGAAGGCGCGGATCGACGCCGCGGTCGATGCTCATACTTTCAAACCGGACATTGATATCCTCGTGCTCGACGGCATCCCGCGGAACGTCGCGCAGGCCGAGATCATGGATGATCTGATCAACGTCGAAAAAGTGTTCCACCTATCCTGCCCAAACCGCGACGCTCTGATGGAGCGACTGAAGAAGCGGGCGCTGAAGGACAACCGCCTCGACGACGCGAACGAAGAAGTGATCACGCGCCGGCTCGCAATCTACGAGACCGAATCGAAGCCGGTTCTGAGCTACTACGGGCCGAAACGGATCACGCGGATTGACGCCACCGAGCCGCCGCACAAGGTTTTGCTCCACATCCTGGAGAGCGTGAACGGCCGGATGGTGGAGCAATATGAGCCAGCCGCAGCCACAGTTTGAGAATTTCACGGCCTCGAGCCTGTATTGCGCGAAATGCAAAGCCGCGATGCCTGTGCGAGAGCGGCTCCTTCTCGTCCTGCCGGAGAAGGAGATCTACGATTACCTCTGCACCGGCTGCGCCTCGTCCGTAGGATCGCGCGAAGTCACAGCGGGCGAGAAGGTGATGGCGCAGGCCACATCCGCCCGGCAGCGTCGCCGACCGCCGGCGGGACGGATTTCGCTCTAGCCGGGCATGCGCGTGGTCTTCATCGGCACGGGCGAAATCGGCGTGCCGGTTCTGCGGTTCCTCCTCGCCTCGGTGGCGCATGAATTGATCGCCGTTGTGACCCAGCCGGATAAGCCGGTCGGGCGCGACCAGCGCATCCAGGCGCCGCCGATCAAGGCTGCGCTGGGCGAGTCCGCCATTCCCGTGCTGCAACCGGCGCGGATGAAGCGCGAAGAAGCTGTCGCGGAACTGCGCGCGCTCGCGCCGGAAGTGATTGTGGTCATGGCCTACGGCCAGATTTTGCCGCGCAGCGTGCTCGAGATTCCGTCGGTCGCTTGTCTTAATTTGCACGCCTCGCTTCTGCCCAAGTACCGCGGCGCGGCGCCCATCCAGGCGGCGATCGTCGCGGGTGAGACCGAGACGGGCATCACCGTCATGTACATGGCGGAAGGTCTCGATACCGGCGACATGCTCTTGAAGAAAACGTTGCCAATCGCGGCGGATGAAACCGGGCAAACGTTACACGATCGCCTCGCGGAAATCGCGCCAGTGGCTCTGGAAGAAGCGTTGCAACTCCTCGTCGCCGGGAATGCGCCGCGTGAGCCGCAGGACGACAGCGCAGCGACCTACGCGGCCAAGCTCGAACGCGAGCATGGCCAGATCGACTGGTCGCGTCCCGCCGCGAATATCGAACGGCAGGTGCGCGCCTATCATTCCTGGCCCGGCACCTTCACGACCCTCCGCGCGGCAGACGGCCCTTCGCGGAAGCTAAAGATTTTTCCACCCATTAGCGTAACAGGCGAGACGCTGGCCGCTGGTCACCTCGCCACTGAACACGGGCTGGCAATCGGCTGTGCCGATGGCGCGCTCACGCTCGGCGAGGTGCAACTTGAAGGAAAAAAGCGGATGAGCGCGGCGGAGTTTGTCCGCGGTCAGCCGTGGGTCGCCGGCGCGCATGCGGTTTCGTTTCCCTTCCCAACGCCCCAACCTTCTGCTTGATTCTGCCCGCCCATGGAAACTTCCGGAGCCACTCCCGTTTACAAGCGCGTCGTGATCAAGCTGAGCGGCGAAGCGCTCCGGGAGCCGGGCGCGCGCGAGAACATTTCGCCGCAGATCGT
>JBKJKL010000419.1:0-3307 GCA_046597485.1 Chthoniobacterales bacterium | reverse complement strand
GGCTTCCTCCAGTATCTGGCCCCGAGCGGCCCCTTCATGCTGGGCGTTTTTCTTTATCACGGGCCGTTCACTCGCGCGCACATGGTGACGTTCTCGCTCATCTGGATCGCGCTCGCGCTTTTCACCTACGAGATGGTACGGCTCTGGCGCGCGCAACGCTCGCCGCCGAATCCCACGCCGCCGATCGCCGAGTAGTTGTTGCGCCAATGGGCAGGCCGTAGCGTCCGCGGCTCATGTGGACCGACGATGACATCCAGTACGCGGCGGAGAATACGCAGGTCATCCTCGCGCCCGAGCAGCAGATCGCGACCTTCGGCACGACGAGCTTCCGCTTTTATCTCATCTCCGAGCTGATGGATCGCGCGGATGAGGTGCGGGTGCGCGACGGGCAGATCGATGCGGAGCGGCCGCAGATTCTGGCGCCGGACCACTTCGCGCGCCTGTTGCTCGACGGCTTCGGCGAACAGGCGCAACGCTATGCCGATCGTCTCCGCGAACGGATGCGGAACGCGGCCGTGCTCCGTTACGGTTTTGAATTTCGCAAAAGCAACGTGACCGAAAGCACGGTGCGCGAGCCGATCGATGCGGTCGTGGCGCGGACGAAAGCGCTGGTGCAAAACTCGCGCGAGACCGGCCGGGCCGTCATCCAGGGCGTCGATGAAACTTGGGAGGTCTGCCTCCTCAAGTTCACCGTGGACTTGATCGAGCGCTCGGCCGGCGGAAATCTGGGTGACTTCCGCCGGCGCGGTTTGCTGTAGTGATTACTCGACCAAGAGCGACGCGCAGACGGGCGCGCGCGGATTCTCCGGTTGCCATTGTGGGCCACGGGACAAAATTCCAAGGATGAAATCAGCTTACGAACTGGCGATGGAGCGGCTGCAGAAAACGGCGCCGAGCGTGACGCTGACCGACGAGCAGAAGGCGCAAATCGCGGACGTCGATTCCAGCTATCGCGCAAAAATCGCGGAGAAGGAATTGTTTTTGAAAGATCAGATCCGCGACGCCCGGCGGAAGAACGAATTTGGCGAAGCCGAGACGCTCGAGAAGCAACTCTCCGTCGAGCTGCGGCGCCTGCAGGAAGACTGCGAGGAGAAAAAGGAAAAGCTCCGCCGCACCTTCTCGAGCTAACGCCCGCGCGTCGCCTTAGGAGAGCGCCTCGGCGGGCCGCCCGGTCTCGCTGCGTTTCGGCAAATCGGGATCGAGGAAGCCGAGCATGTGCGCGCGACGGATGACGCGGGTGCCTTCTTCTTTTTGCCGCTCCGCAATTTGCGCGTGAAAGTCTTCCATCTGCGTCCAGTGCACCTTTGGCCGGAAGTGATGCTCGGCGTGGTAGCCGTTGTAGAAGAAGAGCCAGTTGTAGATTTTGCCGTAGCTGCTCACGCCCCACGCGATCGGTTTGTCAGGGTCGGCGCCGTAGTGGCGGAAGTAGCCGTTCAGGTAACTGAGGCAGTGGCCAAGATAGAAAAACGGCAGGACGAAAAAGAGGACGTAGCGCCAGTTGAAGATCGCCATCACCAGGAGCGTGGTGACGAAGGCGGCGAGCTCGATGTTGCCCCAGATCAACTCGCTCCGGCCGCGCTTCCGCAGCTCGCGCGCGATTGCTTTTGGATCGTCGCGGAAGAAGCTAAGGAAGACGTAGCTCCACGGATTCTCGGCCTCGCCTTCATGGCCGTGCCGGTAGATGGAGAGCCAGTCGATCGTCTCGCCTTTCTCATCCTGGCGGTCGGAGTTGCCCTTGTGATGCTGCGAGTGGACGGCGTCGTAGTAGGTCTGCGAGAAGCAGCAGGCGACGGATTGCGTGACGCTGAAAAGACGATTCAGGATCGGCGCGCGGAAGAAAGGGTTGTGAATGAAATTATGCGCCACGCCGTTGATGTTGGCGTTGATCATGAGCGCGTAGAGGAAGCCCATGAGTAGCATCACCCAGAGCGGCAGATGAGGGTAAAGGAAGAACATTCCGATGAACCACGCGAGGTGGAGGAAACCCGCGAGCAAGGGCACGATGTCCCAGCGGGTGAAGGCGAAAATCTTCGAGTTGGTGACGACGCGGTCGACGCGGATGGGGTCGGAACTCATGATGGAGCAGGGGAATCATGATGCCTCGCCTGCGCCGCGCGGGCAAGTGGCGGCCGGCTGATTGACGGGTCAAGGCGGGGACCTACGCTGGAGATCGTGGAGATTTTCCTCGAGCGAACGGAGCGCACCTACATCCGCCTCATTCTCGGGAGCGTGGCGGCGCTCGCGCTTTTTATCGGCATCTGCTGGGCCGGTTTTCATTTCTACCGGCAATGGCAGGAACGGCATCTCGTGCGGCGGGCGACTGCGGTGCTGACAGGCGGTGACTTGAAGATGGCGAGCCTGGCCGCGCAGCGTGTCCTGCAGTTAAACCCGGATAATTTGGACGGGAACCGGCTCCTCGCCGAAGTCGCGGAAAAGACGCAGGACCGGAGCGCGGTCGAGCTGCGGCGGAAGGTCTCCGAAGCGAATCCGGGCTCGATCGATGATGCGCTCGCTTATGTGCGGGCGCTTCTTTGGTCTAACGAGACTACGACGGCGGAAAAGGTGCTGGCCAGGATCGCGCCGGTCGCGAAGGACAATGCGCTCTTTCACGCGGCGGCGGGACGGCTGGCCGAGATGAAGAAGGATCTGCCCGCAGCGGAGGCGAGCTGGACGCATGCGGTCGAGCTTTCTCCGACCGGGAGCGCGTTCCGCTTCCAACTCGCACTGACCCGGCTGGCTATGGACGACCCTGCGAAACGCGAGCAGGCCTTGCGCGATCTCGAGGCGTTGCGCGCGGAGGAAAGCCAGCGCGCGGCCGCGACGCGCACCTTGATCGTCAACGCCGTCCAGCGCGGCGTGGATGGATCCGCGGTGCGCGATCTCGCGCGCGCGTTGCAGGGTTATAAAGAAGCGACTTTCGCCGATCGGCTGATGTATCTCGAGATCCTGCGGCAGATGCACGATGCCGAGCTGCCCACCTATCTCGCGCAGATGAAAACTTCGGCCGCTGAGGGGACGGGCGGTGACCTGGCCGCTTTGCTCTCCTGGATGCTGCGGAGCGGGCGGCAGGCGGAGGCGATCGAGTTCGCGATGACTTTGCCGGCGGACAGGCGCTCGGCTTGGCCGGTGCCGATGGTCCACGCGTTTCTTTCTCGAGCGCGCCCCAGTCTTTCGTCTGCGCCTGCGCTTCCGCGAGGACCATTGGCACCGGCCAGGCTGAGCGCCTGTCCACCGGCAAAGTCATCGCGACCTCGATCGCCTCCGCCTGCCGCCCGCTCCGCAGCATCCAGGAGAGCAAAGCGGCCAG
>JBKJKL010000398.1:0-3476 GCA_046597485.1 Chthoniobacterales bacterium | reverse complement strand
AGACGTCCAACCCCATCTCGTTGATCGAGCCTGAGAGTGCCGATTTATCCGGAATACGGATGACGATCTTCTCGCCGTGCGCGGTCGGGAGGATGGAGATACGGAGATCGACCTCCTTGCCCATGACCTTGATCCGGAAACGGCCGTCCTGCGGCACGCGCCGTTCGGCGATGTTCAGGCCCGCGAGAATCTTGATGCGCGAAGTGATCGCGAGTTGCAGCGCCTTCGGCGGCGACTCGGCCGCGACCAGCTCGCCATCGATGCGGTAGCGGAGTTTCAGGGAACGCTGGAAAGGCTCGATGTGAATGTCAGAGGCCTTCTCCTTGATCGCCTGGACCAGGATCAGGTTCACGATCTTGATGACGGGGGCGTCCTCGGTGTCGTGCGTCAGGCGATCGATATCGATCTCCTCCTCTTTCGACTGCTGGATCTCGACGTCGGCCGCGGCCGCGGCGTCCTCTCCCACCTGGCGGAGGACCGCGCTCATCTTCGCGGTGTTGCCGAGCACTCCGCTCAGGGCATCGGCCACCGCGCGCTCGGTCGCGATCATCGGGACCACTTCGAGCTGCACCCGGCGCTTCACGTCGTCGACCGCCACCACGTTGGTCGGGTCGGCCATCGCGACGAAGAGCTTGCCGCTCAGGCGCGCGATCGGGACGAGTTTGTTCGCCTTCGCCATGTCGCGCGGGACGAGCGAAATGATCTCTTCCGGGATGCGCAGCTTGGCCACGTTGATCGGCGGCGTGTTCAGGCACCGGCCCATGCTGAAGGCCATGTCCTGGTCGGTGACGAACTGCTTGTCCGTCAAAATCTTGAGGAGACGCCCGCCTTCCTTGCGCTGGATGGTGGTCGCTTCCTCCAGCTGGTTCGGCAGGAGGAGGCCGTCCTCGATCAGGACGTCGGCAATGCGCTCGGCGAAAGATTTGCTTCTCATCGCGCGGGGCGCTTACGCCGTCCGGCTCTCCAGCCGGTAGATATCCTGCAGGCTCTTCACGATCGCGCTCGGCCGCGCGAGATACCAGGCCACCGTGTAGTCGAGCGATTGCTGCACCGCAGCGCGCCCGGCGGCATCAAACGGGTTGCAACACGCCACCATGATGGTGCGGCTGATCAGGTCAAAGGGGACAAAAAGTCGGCCGAGCGTGAGGTAGTCCGGCAGCATTCGCGCGACCTGGCGATCAATGTCGTAATACTCGAGCGGGACGTAGGCGAACTTCGTCCGGTCGATCAATTGCGAGAGCGCGCGGTCGAGTAAATCCGGATCCTGGCGGCAGACATTATCGAGCAGGGAGGTGGCGAGTTGCTGGCCTTTGAGGGCCCTGTTCGCAAATTTCGCTGCCTCGACGCCGGCTGCCACTTCCTCCTCCGGCACCAGCTGCTGCATGACCAAGAACTTCGCGAGATGTTCGTCGCCGCGATCCTGCAGATGCGCTGCGCCCGAGCCGCGATTGCCGCTCAGCTCCGTCAGGCTGCCCGCGCTCGCCGAGGGGCCGTCGATATTTAGTGCCGCGACCAGGCCGCTGCGAGGTCCGGCGCTTTGCACGATCGATTCGCCGGCCGATTGCAGCCGCGTCTCGATTTCGCCGAGCATGGCCAGGACTTCCGGCGCGGAAGGCTCCCGAAGGAGAATATTTTCGCACTCCTGCATCGCGAGGGTGAACGAGCCGCCGTTGTAATAGGCTTCCGCGAGCTTGCGCGAGATGCGGAGCGCCTCATCCGGCTTGGCGATCTTCGTGTACGCATCTTTCAGTATCTCGAGCGATTGGTAATCGTCGGGTTGGGTTTGCGTGATGACTTCGAACATCTCAATCGTTTGTACGATTTGAGAATGCTCTTCTTCAGATAGCGTGTGTTCCAGCACGGCAGGGCTCAAAAAGCTAGAAGCGTGCCCCTATCCGGTTCGTCTCAAACTTCCGCCCTCTCCCCGCGATTTTCGGTTTTGGCCCGGCTCAGCACCGACCCGCGCGAAAGCCGCAGCGGAAACATTGCGCTGCCGTTTCGCTCTGAATAGAGTGACGACCCATTTCCGCACTTCCTGTGATCTCATCCCATTCTTCCAAGAGCGCATCCCGCGCCGCGGCCTTCACCTTGATCGAGCTGCTCGTGGTCATCGCGATCATTGCCGTTCTCGCTGGCCTCGCTTTCCCCGCCTACCAAAACGTGCAGAATAGCGCGAAAAAAGCGCAGGCGAAAAACGACCTCGTCCAGATGGTGACCGGCGTCGGCGCCTACTACACCGAGTACGGCAAGTATCCGCTCCCAGCCTCCAGCCAGGGATTCGGCGAAGACTACACCTACAGCTACGATGGGGCCGGCTCCCCTTCGAACGCCGAGTTGATCAAGATCCTACAGAACGAGCCCTCCGCATCCGCTGACAACCCGAAGGGCATCGTCTTCTACACCGGCCCGCAGGCGAAATCGGCTGGCGGCTACGGCATCCAGCCGGGCAATGGGGCCAACCCCTTCCAGTTTAAGGATCCTTGGGGTCGCGCTTATTCCATCTGCATCGATTCGGACTACAACGGCCGGGTGCGCGAGCGTGGCACCGGCAACCTGATCCCGAATCCGGTCGTCACCTGGTCGCTCGGCAAGAGCGGCGACTGGACCAAGAGCGGCCTCGGATCATGGAAGTGAGTCGCCGCGCGGCACCACAGGCTGGGTTTACCCTCATCGAGCTGATGGTGGTCATCAGCATCATTGCGATCATGCTCGCGGCCGGTATCCCGGCGATTAATTCGCTCAGCAAATCCGGCGGCCGGAAAGCGGCCCTCGGGAGCTTGATGGGTGCACTCGAGCAGGCCCGCACCGAAGCGATCAAGTCAGGCCGCGCCACCTATCTCGTTTTTCCGGATACGATTCCTGGCGCCGATGCCGCCACCACCGATCGCTACGCCTACCGCTCCTACGCCCTCTTCCAGGAGGATCCCGAGAATCCGACCGCGTCGAAACAGCTCACGAACTGGAAGACTTTGCCGACTGGCATCAGCATCCGCAGCGGCAGCCTGAACTACTTCTCAAACGCGAAGCAGTTTGCCTTTGCGCCCACCAGCAGCACCGCACCATTTCGGTTTCTTCAGTTCACTTCCACCGGGGAGGTCGATGCCGCGTCCACTCCCGGCGCGAGCACTGGCTCCATCCAGCTCAGCATTTTTGAAGGCTCCGTCCTCGGCGGGCAAGATCGCGCCACTAGTGCGAACCGGAACTTGAACGAAACGATCACGCTCGCCCGCCTCACTGGGCGCGCTTCGCAGAAGCCCTGACCGCCAGCGTGAAGCGAAAAACGCCCGGGTTTAGTTTGGTCGAAGTTGTGCTCGCGCTCGGCGTGATCGGTTTCGCCATCGTCGCCATCCTCGGTATTTTGCCCATCGGCCTCAATACCGGCCGCTCCGCGCAGGATGAGACGCGTGCCGCGCACCTCGCCCAGACGATCATCGAGAGTATGGCCAGCCAGGCGCCCGGGCAGTTCACCTCCGCTA
>JBKJKL010000363.1:0-3833 GCA_046597485.1 Chthoniobacterales bacterium | reverse complement strand
ATTTGGGCCGCAACCTCGGCCGCGCCTAACGAGCCCTTGAACTTATCCGGCGCGATGAGGATGCGCACTTAAGTCAGCTTCCGCTCGAAGATTTCGCCCACGAGTTGCGGATTCGCTTTCCCCTTCGAAAGCTTCATCACCTGCCCCTTCAGGAAATTGAGTGAGGCAGCATTGCCGGCGCGGAAATCGGCTGCTGATTTCAGATTGGCCGCGATCACCTCATCGCACATCGCTTCGAGCGCGCTGCTATCGCTCAGCTGCTCGATCCCCTGCTCCGCCACGATCTCACCCGCGCCTTTCCCGCTCGCGAACATCGCAGCGAACACATCCTTGCCTTGTTTGCCGCTGATCTTGCCGCTCTCAATCAAGGTCACCAATTCCTCGAACGCCTCCGGCGCGACCGGACACTCCGCGATCGTGCGACCGCTCGCCGCGAGCGCGTTCTGCAAATCGTTCAGAATCCAGTTCGCGATGCTCTTCGGCTTCCCCGCTCCGGCCGCCGCGCGCTCAAAATATCCCGCCAGCGCCAGGTCGTCCGCTAGCACCCCCGCATCATAAGCGCTCACGCCATAGTGCTCGATGAAACGCGCCCGCTTCGCCTCCGGCAACTCCGGCATCCGTGTCCGGGCCGCCGCGACCAGCGCCGCCGTCCGCACCGGCACGAGATCGGGATCGGGAAAATAGCGGTAGTCATGCGCGAACTCTTTCGTCCGCATCAGGAACGTTTCGCCTAACGAGTCATCCCAGCCGCGCGTCTCCTGCTGGAGACGCTCGCCGCGCGCGAGGGCCGCGGTTTGCCGCTCAATCTCGAAGGCGAGCGCGCGCCGCACGCCGCTGATCGAGTTCATGTTCTTGATCTCGATCTTCGCGCCGAGCTCCGACTGCTCGTCCGGCCGGACCGAGACGTTGCAGTCGCAACGCAGCTGCCCCTTCTCCATGTCGGCATCGCTCACCCCGCCATGCTCGAGGATCTGCTTGAGCGCGCCCAGAAAAGCGAACGCCTCTTCCGGCGAACAAATTTCGGGCTGCGTCACGATCTCCATCAGCGGCGTGCCGGCGCGGTTGAAGTCGATCCCGGTACTGCTTTCAAAATGGAAACTCTTCGCCACGTCTTCCTCAAGATGGATCCGGACTAACGAGACGTTCCTCTCTGCGATGTTCTTCGGCGCGTCTTTTGGGTAGGCGAAATCGTGCAGCGCGACCGAGCCATTCGCGCAGAGCGGCGCGTCGAATTGAGTGATCTGGTAGTTCTTCGCCACGTCCGGATAGAAATAATTCTTCCGGTCGAATTTGCTCACCTCCGGGATGTCGCAGCCGAGCATCAATCCGGTCAGCACGGTGAGCCGCAGCGCTTCCTCATTCATCACTGGTAGCGCACCCGGATGACCGAGGCAGACCGGACAAGTGTGCGAGTTCGGAGCCGCGCCAAACTCGACCGCGCACGTGCAAAACATCTTCGATGTCGTCTTGAGCTGGACGTGCACCTCGAGTCCGATCGTCGCGATGTAATTCTCTTTAGCCACGGATTAACACGGATGAAACACGGATTCAGTAAAGACAGGAGTCGCACGCGGCGCTTCTTCATCCGTGAAAATCCGTGTCAATCCGTGGCTAAGATTCATTGCGATTTCGCCGCGTCCTCGAGTGCCTTTTTGAACTCGAACTTCTTTAAGTGCCTCGCGAGCTCCGGATCATTCACCACCTCGATCAGGCGCTCATCTTGCAGAAGCGCCCAAAGTTTCCCCTCCTGCAACATCCGCTGGATCTGCGGATCGGCGCGCAGGGCGAGAATCTTCGGATTGGCGGTCAATTCCGCGACCCCGGGCGAAGCGAGAAAGCGATCCATCGAGTCGCGCCGCGCGAAGACGGTGCCGAGTTTCGCCAACGTGTCGTAGATGCCGGCCGGGAGCACATCGCTCTCCTTCACGACCTCGCCGACAGCGCCCAGCTCGAGCGATTTCTTCAGGCGCGCAAGCGAAGCCGCGAGCGCAGTCTCCTCCGGCGGCGCGGGAACAAAGCGTTGCGTAGCGCTGGCGCGGCGACCGTTCAGCGGACGCTCCACGTAGGGCTCATGCGCGCTCATTTGCGCCTCGGCGATGGAGCCGAGCGAGCGGATTCCCATGACCGTGAGCCAGATAAAGAAGAGGCCAAAGAGCGCGCCCAACGTCGCCCCGGTGATGCCGTAGACCAGTCGCAGGCCGACCGATTCCTGCTGCCCTGTGCGACGGAAAACGAGCGCGCCGATCGTGTTCACGATCAGGTAGACGACCAGCGCGAGGATCGCGCCACCGAGCGCACTTAAGACGAGATCGGGCAGTTGCAGAAGCGGGCGCAGGAACGGCAGCAGCAGCGGTCCGCCGAAGAGCGCGGCGCAATAGGCGCTCGCCAGCGCCCCTAGCCTAACGAGTTGTCGCGGCAGGCCCAGACTCCAGCCCCGGAGGATCTGGAAGAGCATGACCAGCGCGGCGAAGGAAAAGAAAACGGCCTGCCAAACGGAGGAACCGGCCACCGACTCAGGCTTCATCGCGTGGCAACTGGGAGGCGCGCTGCCGCAAAGCGTGATCGCAGAGGACGAGCGCGGCCATCGCTTCCACGATCGGCACCGCGCGCGGCAGCACGCACGGATCGTGGCGCCCGCCCGGCGCGATGGTCGTTTCCTCGCCCGCCGCAGTCACGGTCGCCTGCGTGCGCGCGATCGTGGAGGGTGGCTTGAATGCGACCCGGAAGACGATGTCTTCGCCGTTGCTGATGCCGCCCTGCACGCCGCCGGAGCGATTGCTCGTCGTGCGGACAAGACCGTCCCGCATCTCAAAGCTGTCGTTGTGCGCGGAGCCGGTCATCCGCGTCGCGGCAAAGCCGGAGCCGATCTCAAATCCTTTCGTTGCCGGCAGACTAAGCATCGCCTTCGCAAGGTCGGCCTCGAGCTTGTCGAAAACCGGTTCGCCAAGGCCCGCCGGGACGCCGCGGATCACGCACTCGATTGTGCCGCCGACGGAGTCACCGCGGGCGCGGGCGCGCTCGATCGTTTCCTGCATTGCCTTGGCCGCAACCGCGTCCGGACAACGCACTGGATTGGCCTCGACCTCATCGAGCAAGACGTAGCTGGGATCGATCGCCGCGCTGATCTCGTGCACTTGGGTGACGTAGGCGATGATCTCGAAGCCGTTAAACATCCGACGGAGAACCAGCTTCGCGACCGCTCCAGCGGCGACACGGCCGATGGTTTCTCGGGCCGAGGCGCGGCCGCCACCCTGCCAATTCCGAATGCCATACTTCGCCTCGTAAGTGTAGTCGGCGTGCGACGGGCGGAAGACGTCGGCAATCTTCTCGTAGGCCGTCGGATCAGCGTCCTTATTCCGGACGAGGATGGCGATCGGAGTGCCGAGCGTCTGACCTTCAAAAACGCCGGACAAAGTCTCCGCGCGGTCCGGCTCATTGCGCGGCGTGACGATTGCGCTTTGGCCGGGCCGTCGGCGGTCAAGTTCGCCCTGCAAATCGGCTTCGCCCAGCGCGATCCGCGGCGGGCAGCCATCGATCACCACCCCGACGCCGCCGCCGTGCGACTCGCCGAAGGTGGTGATGCGAAAGAGCTGGCCGAAGGAGCTGCCCATGGCGGGCTAGATGGCGGCGAAGGCCGTGCGCAGGTCGTCCTTCAAGTCTTCCACGTCCTCAACTCCGACACTCAGCCGGACAAGCGAATCGGTGATGCCAAGGGCGGCCCGCGTTTCCGGCGGGATGGAGCCGTGCGTCATGAGCGCGGGATGGTTAATCAGGCTCTCGACGCCGCCTAACGACTCTGCGAGCGCGAAGAGGTGCGTGTTCTCGAGGAAGCG
>JBKJKL010000351.1:0-4706 GCA_046597485.1 Chthoniobacterales bacterium | reverse complement strand
CGAACTCCACTTCCTTCTCGAAGAGCGCGTGCGGCGCGTGATCGCTCGCCAGGATGCTGAGCGTGCCGTCGGCCACGCCCTCCAGCAGCGCTGCCACATCGTGCGGACTCCGGAGCGGCGGGTTCATCTTGAAATTGGTGTCGAAGGTCTGGATCGCCGCATCGGTCAGCGCGATGTGGTGCGGACAGATTTCGCCGCTGATCTTCACCCCACGCGCGCGCGCCTCGCGTAGCAAACGCACGCTGCCGGCCGCGCTGATGTGCTGGCAGTGAATGTGATGATCGCAGAGTTCAGCGAGCAGGATGTTGCGCGCCACGATCGCCTCTTCGCCCGCGGCCGGCCAGCCGGGCAAGCCGAGGAGCGTGCTCCAGTAGCCTTCATGGACGACGCCGTGGCCGACGAGATTGTAGTCCTGGCAATGATCAAAGACCGGCACGCCGACCATGCGCGCATACTCGACCGCGCGGCGCATTAGCTCGTTATTTTGCACGCACTTCCCGTCGTCGGTGATCGCGACTACGCCGGCCGCCGCGAGCGAGCCGATCGGCGCCAGTTCTTCGCCCGCCATGTTTTTCGAGATCGCGCCGGAAGGTAAAATGCGGACGCGCGAGACTTCGGCCGCGCGATCCTTGATCCACGCGATCGTGCCGGGGCTATCCGCCACCGGCGAAGTATTTGGCATCGGGACGATGGTAGTGAATCCGCCCGCGGCCGCAGCCCGCGCGCCGGTCTCAATCGTTTCCTTCCAGCTGAATCCCGGCTCGCGCAGATGAACGTGGAGATCGATCAAGCCGGGTGCGATGACCAATCCGCTCGCGTCGATGATCTCCGCGTCGCGCTCATCCACATCGGCCACGATTCGGCCATCGCTAATTTTCAGGTCGCCGATCTCATCGCGTTGATTCGCGGGATCGATGATACGGCCGCGGCGAATGATCGTCTTCATGGCGCGGCGATTCCTCCGCAGAGGTAAAGCACGGCCATACGGACGGCGAGCCCGTTGGTCACCTGATCGAGGATGACGCTCTGCACGCCGTCGGCCAGCTCGCTGTCGATCTCGACGCCGCGATTGATCGGGCCCGGGTGCATAATCAGGCAATCCGGCTTGAGCAATTTCGCGCGTGCTTTCGTTAGGCCAAAGAGGCGGACGTATTCGCCGATGCCGGGGAAATATTCCTTCCGCTGCCGCTCGTGCTGGATGCGGAGGAGGTTCACGACATCGACCGTTGGCAGAACGTCGTCGATGCGATGCGAAACGGTGACACCGAGTTCCTCGAAGGCGCGCGGGACGAGCGTGGTCGGGCCGACGAGCGTGACCCGCGCGCCGAGCTTGAGCAGTGCGAAGATGTTCGAGCGCGCCACGCGGCTGAAGAGGATGTCGCCCACGATCGCGACATGCAGCCCGGCAATCGTGCCGCGGCGCTGTCGGATGGTGTAGAGATCGAGCAGCGCCTGCGTCGGATGCTCATGCGCGCCGTCGCCGGCGTTGATCACGCTCGAGCGCAGCCGCTCCGCAAGGAACTGCGGCGCGCCGGCCGAGCTGTGCCGGAGGACGATGATATCGGCATGGTAGGCCTCGAGGATTTTCGCGGTGTCCTTAAGCGTCTCGCCTTTCGTTAGGCTCGAAGCGCTCGCAGAAATATTGACCACGTCTGCGCTTAGGCGCGTGGCGGCGAGCTCAAAAGAAGTGCGCGTCCGCGTGCTCGGCTCGACGAAAAAGTTGACCAGCGTCTTGCCGCGCAACGCTGGCACCTTCTTCACCTCGCGCGTGCCGACTTGGCGGAAGGCATCGGTCGTATCGAGCACAAATGTGATTTCCTCGGTGGAGAGCTCGCGAATGCCGAGCAGGTCTTTCCGGTTCCAGCGCGTCTCCGGGTTCATGCCGGCTCCTTTTTCGGCCACGGATTAACACGGATGAAACACGGATGAAGAAACCGCCCATGGGTATCAGGGATGATTCCGAATCCGTGTTTCATCCGTGTTAATCCGTGGCTCATCCTTTAATCAGCCACACCGCGTCCGGTTCGTTGTCGACATTCTCCAGCCGGAGTCGCACTTGTTCGTTAGGCGCGGTCGGGATGTTCTTCCCAACATAATCGGCGCGGATCGGCAGCTCGCGGTGGCCGCGATCGACGAGGGTAGCGAGTTGAATGCACGCCGGTCGGCCAAAACCACCGATCGCATCCATCGCCGCGCGCACCGTGCGGCCGGTAAAAAAAACATCGTCGACGATAATGACGGTCCGCCCGTCGAGCGGCGTGGGCAGGCGCGAGGCGCGGACCATTGGCAATTCGGCGCGCTGGCCAACGTCGTCGCGATGCATCGAGACATCGATCACGCCGGTCTCGATCGGCAGTTTTCCAAACTCCTCGATGAAGGCCGCCAGCCGGCGCGCTACTTCGATCCCGCGCGAAGGAATCCCGGCGAGCACGACGCGCGAGAGCTCCGGATTGCGCTCGATGATCTCGTGCGCGACGCGGCGAAGGGCGCTGCGGATGGCAGCGGCATCCATCACCAGTTTATTTGGCTCGGGGTTGGTCATGGCCTGCCTTCGCGACCTCGCGGGATCGCATTAAAGACGGCAAAAAAAATCAGGTGGCGTGCGTTTGGCTCCGGCCGCCCCGCGGGCGTTTATCGCGCCAACTTGAACGGTGCTTTACGATCCAATCGAGGAGCGCTTTCTCGAAGCCGATGTCGGAGCCCGCCTTCTCGCTCTCGATCCACTTGTGCTTCAAGATCTCTTCGCGCTCGGCCAAAAATTCTTTGTAGAGGACCGAGTTCTTCACGAACTGCGACGGGTCTTCATCAGGTGGCGGCACGTCTGGAGTGTTACTCATGGAGGTTTTGCGCGGTCAAACCTAATCCTTGTTCACTGCTGTAGACTTAGCATCGGATATGCCTATTCAATCCGGCGTCTTTCCCGTTGAAATTTTACCCCAGACTTTGCCGCAATCCTTCCGCGATGCGCATGAATTCCGCGGCCACCGCCGAGGGTCGCGCTTCCGCCGTCACCGGCATCCCGCGATCGCCTGCTTCGCGCGTCGGGATGTCGATCGGGATCTGCCCGAGGAGCGGAACTCGGAGCCGTCGGGCTTCGCGTTCACCGCCGCCCGCACCGAAAATTTCGTGGCGTTTCCCATCGTCGGACATGAAGTAGCTCATGTTCTCGATCACGCCGAGGACCGGGACGTTCACCTTCTCGAACATGACCGCCGCCTTGCGCGCATCGATTAACGCGACCTCCTGCGGCGTGGTCACAATGATCGCGCCGGCGAGCGCGACCGTCTGCACGATAGTGAGTTGGATGTCGCCGGTGCCGGGCGGGAGATCGAGGACGAGGTAATCGAGTTCGCCCCACTCGACCTGCCGGAGAAACTGCTGCGTGTAGCGCGTCACCATCGGCCCGCGCAGGATGGCGGGCGAAGTGTCATCGAGCAGGAAGCCCATCGACATCAGCTTCAAGTTGTACTGCTCAATCGGGACGATCTTGTTTTCCTCCGTCGCGACCGGTCGCTCACGCGTGCCGAACATGAGCGAGATACTCGGCCCGTAGATGTCGCAATCGCAGAGGCCGACGCGCGCCCCGAGGCGGTTAAACGCGACCGCGAGATTCGCCGCTACGGTGGATTTGCCGACGCCGCCTTTGCCGGAAGCGACCGCGATGACGTGCTTGATTCCTTCGATGCGGGTCGCGACCGCCCCGGCCGGGCCGGCGGCTGCAGTCGGCGCGTGGATGTCGATCAAGACTTTTGCCTGCGTCACGCCCGGCAGTTTTTGCAAAGCGGCTTCCGCTTCGGCCTTAATCGCGCGCGGAATGGCGGGGTCGTTCGTCTGGATGGTCAGCTGCGTGGTGACCGCCCCTCCTTCCACCTGCACGCTGCGCAGGAGACCGAATGAAATAATGTCGCGACTGAAGCCCGGATATTTCACCGCCTTCAACGCTTCCCGGACTGCTTCTTCTGTGACCGCCATGAGGGCGGTGAACCTACGCGGCGGTGCGCGAGCGTAAAGACGGCATCAACGCTGCGGCGCTGATCGGACAGAACGCTAGGCCGACGCGGGCACGGGCAGGTCGCCCGCGTGCCGCACGACCTCTTCCACCACATCCTCCGCCATCATCTCGAGCAGGAATCTCTCGCGCGCGGTGAAGCGACGCGGCTTGCGATCCATCAGGCAGAGCGTGCCGATCGGCTGCCCTTGGAAACGGAGCGGCGCGCCTGCGTAGAAACGAATACCGCGCTCGCCGAGGAGCGGATTTTTCGCGAAGCGGCGATCACGCGCGATGTCTTCCACGATGAGTGTTTTGTCCGCCGCGATGACATGACCGCAGATGGAAACGGAGCGCGGCGACTCCGGCTGCGCCGCCAGGTCCTCTGGCAAACCAACGGCCGCCTTGAACCACTGCCGGTCGCGATCGACAAAGCTGACCAGCGCGATCGAGACATCGAAAAGGCGCGCCGTTTTAGCCGTGAGGCGATCGAAGGAAGTCTCGCGCGCCGTGTCGAGAATGTGCGCTGCCTGCAGCGCCTCGAGCCGCGCTTCTTCCGTGTCCGGGATCGGCGCGGGAACCATTTCGTTCGCGAGCTGGAGGGAGAATTTTGGCAATTGCACGACCGCCTCGGCGAGCGACACGACCACTTCATCCGCGCCCGCGCTCCGCAGCCGCTCGACCAGCTCGGCGGTGTTCTCGGTCAAACCCCAGACCC
>JBKJKL010000258.1:0-3472 GCA_046597485.1 Chthoniobacterales bacterium | reverse complement strand
GCGCCGAGTCGCAGCACCTCCTCGTGCATCGCCTTCGTCGTCTCGGGGACGTGTTTTTCAACCAGTTCGCGCGCGCGATCGAGTAGCATGCCGGTCGGTTTGCCGGTCGCCTTCTCTTTCAGGATCTCGCCGCCAAACGGGTTCGGTGTTTCGCCCGTGATCTTCGCGATGCGCAGCGCCGCGCTATTCGCGACCGCGGCGTGGCCGTCGGCGCGCGTCAGAAAGACGGGATTCGCGGGCGCGATTTCATCCAGGTCGGCTGCGGTGGGAAACTGCGGCGGCGTCCAAAAGGTCTCGATCCAGCCGCGGCCAGTGATCCACTCGTTAGGCGCGGTTTTGGCGACGCGCGCTTTGACCGCGGCGAGGAAATCTTCTCGCGTGCGCGTCCCTTCCAGGTTCAGCGTCATCTCGCGTTCGCCAACGCCGAAGATGTGACAGTGCGCATCGGTCAGGCCGGGCAGCACGGTTTGCCCTTTGAGATCAACAACCCGCCCGCCGCGCTTCTGCGCATCCGCGTTCGAGCCGACGAAGACGATGCGGTCGCCTTTGACCGCGATCGCCTCGGCGCGCGGTTGCCGGTCGTTCGCGGTGTAGATGTTCCCATTAAGGTAAACCGTTTCGTTCTCGGCACGCGCTGTGAGGGCGCCGGCCGAAACGAGAAGGACCAAGGAAAAACGACGGAAGAAGAATGGCGCGGTCATCGACAATGCAGACACGTGCTATACGATCCCGATTCGCTCAACGGCAATGATCGCTCCCTCGATGAACACCGCCCCCGCAGTCCCACCCGGCCGCCGGCCGTGGTATCTCCCGTCGCTCACCACCCAGATCATGCTCGGGCTCGTCCTCGGCGGGCTCATTGGTTGGATCCGGCCGGAGTGGGGGAACAGCGTTTACTTCCTGCGCGACATCTTCCTGAACCTGATCAAGTCGATCATCGGTCCGCTTGTTTTCTCCACGCTCGTCGTCGGGATCGCGGGCGGCGGCGACTTGAAGAAAGTCGGCCGGATGGGGCTGAAGGCGCTGATTTATTTCGAGGTCATCACGACCGCGGCGCTCTTCATCGGGCTTGGCTTGGTCAATCTCCTGAAGCCGGGCGCCGATGTGCTGCTCGTGAGCGAAGTCGCGACCGGGAAACTGATGCAAGGCCGGCCGCTCACTTTGATCGAGACGATCGTCCACATCTTCCCGAGCAGCGTGGTCGACGCGCTCGCGCGGGGCGACATCTTGCAGACGGTCGCCTTCGCGGCGCTCTTCGCGATGGCGGTCTCCGCGGTGGGTGAGAAGGGAATCCCCATCCTGCGCGCGATGGAGAGCCTCTCGCAGGTCATGTTCAAGGTGACGAACTACGTCATGCGTTTCGCGCCCTTCGGCGTCGGCGCGGCCATGGCTCACACCGTCGGGTCGCAGGGCCTCGGAGTGCTCGTGAGTCTCGGGCGATTAATTCTCACCTTCTATCTCGGGCTCGGAATTTTCGTCATCATCGTCTTCGGCCTCGTCCTGCTCGTCGCCCGCATTCCGGTGCGGCAATTTGTTCGTGCGGTGCGCGAGCCGGCCACGATCGCGTTCGCGACCACGAGCAGCGAATCCGCCATGCCGAAAGCGATGCAGGCGATGGAGCGGTTCGGGGTGCCGCGGCGCATCGTCGCCTTCGTCATGCCGACCGGTTATTCCTTTAATCTCGACGGCTCGATGATCTTTCTCGGCGTCAGTTCGATGTTCGTCGTCCAGGCCGCCGGCCACACCGCCGGGCTGCATTTTTCCTTCGGCCAGCAGATGCTGATGATGCTCACCTTCATGGTCACGTCGAAGGGCGTCGCGGGCGTGCCGCGGGCTTCCATCCTCGTCCTGCTGGCGACTCTTTCCGGCATGCTGCCGCCGGATCTGGCGGCAGCGGGCGTGGCGATTGTGCTCGGGATCGACGCGCTCATGGACATGGGGCGCTCCGCCGTGAACCTGGTCGGCAACAGCCTCGCCACCGCCGTCATCGCGCGCTGGGAAGGTGAGTTCGACGACGCCCGGGCGCGCGTTTTCGGCACACCGGAAGAAGCGCGGCTAGATCTCGCAGAAGGCGAAGTGGCCTTCGCCGAAGCGGTCCGGCAGGACTAAACGGCGGCGCAGTCAGCGCGACTGCTCGCAAAATTACCGGCGTGGGTGCGACGGCGCATCCGGTGGCCGAGGGTCATCGGATTAAGTCGTCGACGCGGCGAATCCCGCTGCGGGTCAGTCCGGGAAATATTCGTCGGTCGTTCCATTTTTGGCTTTCCATAACGCCCATATTCCGTCGCAATCAAAACTGCAATATGGGCAAAAAAGGTGACAAGGTTCATGGGCGAACCGTTCGCACGAATCATCGTCGCGGCCTCGTTCTCGCCCTGTCCTTCATCTTTGCTTGGACGATTGCTGGCCACGCCGATCCGCTCACGGCGCCGCCGACTTCGCTCCGCTCCTCCCCCGCAGGCGTAGGGTTCACTCTACGCGATGGTCACGTGCCTGTGCCACCCTCGATTCCCAGTGACACCATCGCCTGGGTAGCCGACGCACCGCTGCCCGCCGGTTTGGGCCGCTACGGCTATGCGCAGACTCCGACGGACTTTTATCTCGTGGGCGGGATCATGGTGCGCGGCGTTTCCGTCGGGCTACTCCGTTACAATCTAGCGACGGCTTCTTGGACCTCGCTCGCCAACGTTCCGGTCGGCTCGGAAGCGCCAGCGGCCGCCTACGCGGACGGACGGATTTACCTCGTCGATGGATTCCCGGGCGAGAATCGCATCCGCATCTACAACATCGCGAGCGACACCTGGACGGCCGGCCCGCTCCGGCCCGGGGTGGCAAATAGCTACGGCGCGGGGGCTGGGGCGTTTCTGGGGAAGATCTTCGTCGTCGGCGGTGACTTCGCCGGGAGCGCAGCGCTTTCCATTTACGATATCGCGACCGATACGTGGTCAGCCGGTCCCGATGCGCCGGCCCAATTTTCCGTGGGCGGCTGCGCCCAGATCGGCCGCTATCTTTATTTCGTCGGCAGCTACGGAGCCAGCCCGGGCGATAACTCGAGCGTCTCGATGCGCCTGGACATGGCGACGCGCACTTGGAGCGTTGGCCCGAGCTTCAACGCGCGCCGGGCGGATATCGCCCTCGTGGCTTCCGGCTCGAAGCTCTTCGCCATCGGCGGCGACGAGAACGGCGGAAACTACTTCAACGAAAGCGCCCTTGTGGACGAACTCGAGACCGCCAGTTGGCCCGGCGGCTCCTGGGTCGACAGTGGCACTCCCTTGCCCGAAGGAAGACAGGCCAGCCACGGTGGCTTCTTCAGCACTGGCCGCTTGAACGGCGAAATCTGGATCAGTGGCGGCTATACCGGCTCAACGCACAGCTACCGCACAGAACATTTCTATCGTGCCGCGCCTCCGGTAATCGGCCCGACCCCGACGCCGACCGGGACCGCGACGCCGACCGCGACCCCGACCCCGAC
>JBKJKL010000235.1:0-3324 GCA_046597485.1 Chthoniobacterales bacterium | reverse complement strand
CGAAACCGATGTGATTCGACCTCCGATGGCAGCGATTTGGGCTCTCATCCGTCCGCCAGCCGTCGCGCAAGTGACCATACACTCGCTCGACCCGCAGGTCGTTTGGACAAGGTAGCTGGTATCGAGAACGGCAACGAGGGAGGCCGTGTTCGGATTCGCACTGCCGGTGATCGAGCCAGTGAACGTCCTGCCCGCGGAGAAAATGAGCGCCTGGCCGGTCCCGAGCCCATTCTGCGGAACCAAAAGGGTAAAAAGGCCGAGTGAATTAAAGCCTGTCGGACACTGGGCGGGATCGGCTATGGGGCAAAATGGTGGCACCAGCACGCCCGCATAGCGCCCGATGATGTTCGTTCCGCCGCCCGGATACGGTGGGCCGCCCTTGAGCGCATACGTATGCGAGGTGGCGAGGACAAGGCAAAGCAGGGAGCCGAAGAACGCTTTCATGCGAGGGCGAAGCTAGTCAGGACGAAGATGTGCGGTCAACGCGAAACTCCCGAGCGCGCCCGGCCTCAATAGGCCCAGCGGCCGCCGGGCTCTGCAATAACCGGGAGCTCGTCGGTCATGTACTGCGTCTTGCCGACGACGCCCCACATTTTGGTCCCAGTCGCCTTTCGCCAGTTCTGCGACATCATCTCGCCGGTGTGGCAGCCCCAGCTGCGAACGGCGGCGTCGCGGGCGAAGATGTTCCGGTTGATCTGAGGAAACTGGCTCTGGTGAAGGAAGGACTTCGCGGAGCTGTCGATGTTGCTGCTGTAGTCGAACATGAAACAGGCCTTGTTCGAGTGCCCGAAGTATTCGAGGAAGGCCACCTTCACCTGGTCGCGCGGCTGGCCGTTGTTCAGGTAATTGATTACGTCGTTGCCGTTGCGGAACCAGACGAGGTTCAGGTCGAACTTGTCGCGCACGGAATCGATGAAGCCGATCAGGTCCATCTTCTCCTGCGAGGCGCGGTCGAGGTAACCCTGCTTGTAGACGAGCCAGGTGATCTTGGCGTCGGGGCCGTATTTGGTGCGGAGTTGCTCGGTGCGAATGCGGGCGGCACGGATGAAATTCGCCCACCAGTTGTCGTGCGGCTGGGCCTTGTATTTTTCCCACTGCATGAGCGAGGGGCCGCCGACGAGAATGACGTATTCGGGCGTGACCGCGGCGCGCGCCGGAGTGACCACGGCGATGAGCAGGAGGAGGGGAATGAGGAACGCGAGGAGTCTTTTCACGGGATTTGCAGGGAGCACTATTTATGCGCGCGGGTGGAAGGGCGCAAGGTGTTCGCCGCGCACGAGATCTTCCTGCGTCTGGCGATCGCGGATGAGGGCGGCCTCGTCGCCGCGCACCAGCACCTCGGCGGGGAGCGGGCGCGAATTGTAGTTTGAGGCCATGACGAAGCCGTAGGCGCCCGCGCTCATGATCGCAGCCAGGTCGCCCTCTTTGAATTCCGGGAGCGCGCGATCCTGCGCGAAGAAGTCGCCGCTTTCGCAGACCGGGCCGACCACATCGACTGACTCGCTCGCTTCGCCTGTTCGCTCGCGCACCGGCACGATCTCATGGTAGCTCTGGTAAAGCGCGGGCCGGATCAGGTCGTTCATCCCGGCATCGACGATGATGAATTTCTTCTGCTCGGCCTGCTTCACGTAGCGGACGCGGGTGAGGAGCACGCCGGCGTTGCCGACCAGGAACCGGCCCGGCTCGAGCAGGACGCGCAGGCCTAACGAACGCAAGCTGGGCAGAATCGCGGCGGCGTAATCGGCGACGCTGAAAGCTGATTCTTCCGCGCCGTGCTCGTGCCACCATTTCCCGGTGCCGCTCTCGAGCGCGCGCTTGTAAACGATCCCCATGCCGCCACCGATACTGAGGAACTCGAGCCCGTAACGCGCCTGCAGATCGCGCACCACGGGCGCGACCTTTGCGATGGCATCGGCGAACGGCTGCGCCTGCGTGATCTGCGAACCGATGTGCATCTGCACCCCGCGGATGGTGAGGTGCGACATGCGCGACGCCGCTTCGTAGACCTGCGGAATGCGCTCGAGCCCGATGCCGAACTTGTTCTCGCTCTTCCCGGTCGAGATGTATTTGTGCGTGCTTGCTTCGACGTCGGGATTGACGCGCAGAGCGATGGGCGCGCAGACGTTTTTGGCCGCGGCGATGCGGTTGATGTATGCCAGCTCCGCTTCGCTTTCGACGTTGAAGGAGAAGACGCCTTTCTCGAGCGCATACTCGATTTCCTCCTGCGATTTACCGACGCCGGCGAAGGTGCAGGAGGAGGCTTTGCCGCCGGCGCGCAGGACGCGAAAGAGTTCGCCGCCCGAGACGATGTCGAAGCCGGCACCTTCCTCCGCGAGCAGCCGCAGGATGGCGCCGTTCGAGTTCGCCTTCACCGCGTAGCAGATGAGGTGATCGACCTCGCCGAGCGCGCCATCGAGCCGGCGGTAATGATCGAGGATCGTGCCCGCGCTATAGACGTAGAGCGGCGTCCCGAACTCGTCGGCCGCCTGCTCGAGATCGGCCTCCTCGCAATGAAGACGGCCGTGCTGGTAATGGAACGAGTGCATGGAAGTTAACCGCCCGCCGCGGGGCGGAAGAGCGCGCCGATCGAGATCAGCACGAGCAACACGCCGAAGGTGCAGACGATGGCTGCACCGGACGGGAAGTCACCATAGAACGAAAGATAAAGTCCCGCGATCCCGCCAATGAGCGAGACGGCCCAGCCAACAAGGAGCCGCGAGCTGGTTTTGCGCGCGAGGGTGATCGCACAGACCGCCGGGACGATGAGGTAACTAAAGACGAGCAGCACGCCCGCGACGCGGACAAAGATGGTCACGACAAGACCGAAGAGCGCGTAGAAGAGGAAATCCCACCAGCGCACGCTCATGCCCTGCTCGTAGGCGCGGTCGCGATCGAAAGAGACGAGCAGAAACGAGCGACGGAGGAGAAAGTGGACGACGCCGACAAGCGTGAAGACGATGAAGCAACGCCAGACTTCACGCGGGCCGACGACGGTGATGTCGCCCACCAGCATGTTGCGGATTTCTTCGTTCCCGTGCGCGGAGCGGCTGAGGAAAAGGATGGAGGCTGCCGCCGCCACGACATAGGCGATGCCGATGATCGCTTCCTGCGGGACAGCGCTCTGCCTTTTCGCACTGAGCGCAAAGAGGGCCGCGCCGAAAAGCGTGACCACCAGCGCGACGAGCAAGGCGCGCCAGTCTTCGGATTCAAAGCCAAGCAAAAGCGCAACGCAGATGCCGAGCGACGCCATCTGGGCCATCGCGATATCGATGAAGATGATCCCGCGCTGAACGACGTGCAGACCGAGGTAAACGAGCAGCCACG
>JBKJKL010000232.1:0-2996 GCA_046597485.1 Chthoniobacterales bacterium | reverse complement strand
GCCGCCTAACGACTCTGCGAGCGCGAAGAGGTGCGTGTTCTCGAGGAAGCGGCGCGTGCCGGCGAGATCGGTCTCGAGCACGACCGTGACCATGCCGCCGAAGCCGCGCATCTGGCGCTTCGCCAGTTCGTGCTGCGGATGATCCTCAAGCCCGGGATAGATGAGGCGCGCGAGCTTCTTTTCGTCCTGCAACCAACGCGCAATCTCGAAAGCATTGTCGCTGTGGCGTTCCATGCGGAGCGCAAGCGTCTTCAAGCCGCGCATGGCGAGGAAGCTGTCGAAGGGCCCGGCGATCGCGCCAACCGCGTTCTGCAAAAACTGCATCTGGTCGGCCAGTTCTTTGTTCTCCCCGACGACAGCGACCCCGCCGACGATGTCGCTGTGGCCGTTCAGGTATTTCGTGGGGGAATGGATGACCATGTCGCAGCCGAGCTCGAGCGGCCGCTGCGCCCACGGGCTGGCGAAGGTGTTGTCCGAAACGCTGATCGCGTTGTGCTTGCGCGCTAGCTTCGCGACGGCCTCGAGGTCGATCAGCTTGAGGAGCGGATTGCTCGGCGTCTCGACCCAGACCATCCGCGTGTTCGGTTTGAAATGCCGCTCGATCGAAGACGCGTCCGACATGTCGATAAAGCTGAAATCGAGATTCGCGGAGCGGCGGCGCACCTTTTCGAAAAGCCGATACGTGCCGCCGTAAAGATCGTCGCTCACCAGCACATGCGAGCCGCTCTCGAGCGTGTCGAGCGCGGTCGCCATGGCCGCTAATCCTGACGCGAACGCCCAGCCGCGCGTGCCGCTTTCCAGATCAGCGACGCAGCGCTCGTAGGCGGAGCGCGTTGGATTAATCGAGCGCGAATAGTCGTAGCCCTTATGCCGGCCCGGGCTTTCCTGCACGTAGGTGGAGGTCTGGTAAATCGGCGTCATGATCGCGCCCGTGCTCGGGTCGGGAGATTGGCCGGCGTGGATGACGCGCGTGGCGAAGTCGTGCTTTTTCATGAGAGAAAATTCGTAACGGAAAAGTCGTGATCGCGAGGCCGCACTTAAAACAAACAACCTGCGAGGAGTGAGACGACGCCTACTCGGACGTCTTCGCCGGCTTCGCTTTTTCCGCCGCCTGCTCAGCCGCAGTCCACGGCGGGACGACGCTGTTCATGCGCGCATAGGCGATCGACTGCCCAAGGTGCTCGTGCATGTGATTGAGGACGGTGATGAAGACGTTCCGCGTCGTCATCTCATGACCGAAGAGATCGATCTTCTTTTCCAACTGCTCCGGCGTAACTTTTCCCGCCGCGTCGCGGACGTGAGCGAACGAAGCTTTCAAGATGTCGGCTATTTTTGCGGCCTTCGTCTCCTGCGAATCCCATTTCTTCATATCCATGCTGAAATTCGCCGCCGCCGGCGGTTCAATTCCGGCCTGCTTTAAAAGGATGTAGTTGCCGAAGGCGATGTGCAGATAGGTTTCGCCCACGGATCTGACGTCTGCCGCGGGGCGCCAATCTTCCTTGCCCGCCATGGCATTGTTGAGTGACAGGATCCGGTTCTCCACGAAGTCGGCCTGGCCGAGGAAATCCGTGATGAAGGGAGATGTCGCCCCTTCGGGCGCCTTCTGCCCGAGGGCTGTGACCGCGATGCCCGTGGCGAGGATGGCCGCAAAAAGAACGCTGGAATATTTCATGATCGTTGAGGCTTTCTGTTTGGTTAGTCCGAGAATGGCTGACGAAGCAACGCGGTTTTACTGAACTCGCGATCAAGCGCCGTGCAAACCTGCGGCTGCCTCACCCGGTGTCAGAGACGCCACTTCGCACTCCCCAAAATGCTTCGTCGCCGGTCTGCCCTTCCGATAGATACAGCCTGTGCCGGATTCCGACGACAATCTCCACCTGAAGATCGGACACGTCCTGTTCATCGACATCGTCGGTTACTCGCGGCTCTTGATCGAGGAACAGAAGGAGCGGCTCAATCAGCTCACGGAGATTGTGCTGGGAACCGCGCCGGTGCGGGAAGCGACGGACGAACAACTCGTTAGGCTACCGACTGGCGACGGGATGGCGCTCGTCTTCCACCACAGCGCAGAGGAACCGGCCCGCTGCGCGCTCGAGGTTGCCGAGGCGCTCCGAAAGCACCCGGAACTTCCGGTGCGGATGGGCATTCACAGCGGACCAGTGAGCGAGGTGAAGGACGTGAGCGGGCGCAATAACATCGCCGGAGCGGGCATCAACATGGCGCAGCGAGTCATGGATTGCGGCGACGCCGGGCACATCCTCCTCTCCCAGCACGTCGCGGACGATCTCATGCACTTGCGACAATGGGCGCCGCGTTTGCATGACCTGGGGGATTGCGAGGTCAAGCACGGCGTCCGGCTCCATCTGGTCAATCTCTATGCCGAGCCACTGGGCAACAGTGCGCTCCCGCAGAAATTGCAGCAGGCAAAGCCAAAGTCGGAGCGACGCATTAGTCTCGGCTGGATCGCCGCCCTCGCGCTCGCCGTGATCGCGGCGGGTCTATTCGCTTATCAACTGGTAGGGCGCGACCGCTCGGCGCGCCAAGCGCACAATCTTGCCGCGCCGAGCGGACGGCCCAGCGGTCCGTCCCTACCAGTCCCCGAAAAATCGATCGCGGTCCTGCCGTTGGTCAATTCCACCGGTGACGCGGCTAACGAGTATTTCTCCGACGGCATGTCGGAAGAGTTCATCTCTTCTCTCTCGCGTTTGCCGGACCTCAAGGTGGTCGGACGCACCTCGTCGTTTCAGTTCAAAGGCAAGAGCGACGACAGCAGGACGATCGGCGAGAAGCTCGGCGTCTATTATCTGCTCGAGGGGAGCGTGCGGAAGTCGGCCGATCGGGTGCGCATCGCGGTGGCGTTGATCAAATCCGGCGACGGCGCCAATGTCTGGTCGGAGACCTACGACCGGGAATTGAAGGACATCTTCGCGGTGCAATCGGAGATCGCCGGCGCGATCGCGAAGGAACTCAAGGTCGCGCTGCTCGGGAGCAACGGG
>JBKJKL010000462.1:0-5117 GCA_046597485.1 Chthoniobacterales bacterium | reverse complement strand
GATGCGATCCGCGCTTACGAGCGCGCCACTGAGATCCTGGCGAAGCAGGCCGACGCGAACGATGCGAAGACGCACGCGACCCTCGCCGAGATTCGCACCGCGCTCACCAAATTGCAGGCGCCCTGAGGCGGCGTGCCTAACGAGTTTGCGGTTTCGCGGCGTCCTGGAACTGGCGGTGCGCCAGGATCATCTGTTCGAACGCGCCCTGCTCGTGCGGCGCGACGTCGCGCGGAAATTTCGCCTGGGAACGGTGCCAGCGCCCGAGCCATTCCCCCGCAAGCAACTCGCCGCCCGCGTTCCGGGCCTCGGGCGTGAACGCGATCGTCGTCTCCGTCTTCTCCCCTGCGCTGCGACCGCGCGCGACGTGGAATCCAGCCGCCAGCATGGCGACCCGCGCCGCGGTTGAGCAGGAGTAAGTGAAAAGTTCCACCGCGCGGCCACGGCAGACCGCAAAGAGCCGCTCGAAGGTCTCGAGCGTCCACTGTTCCGGGCAGGTGTTGCTCGAGAACATGTCGTAGAAGATGACGTCAGGCCGCGCTGGCGGCTGTGCGAGATTCGCGACGAAATCGCCGCGCACGAGCGACCAGTGAATCCCACTGCGTTCCCATTCTCCTTTTTCCAGAAGTGCGGGCGGCCCCGGATGGCGCAGATAGGTGAAGAGATCATTCCGCTGCCAGGCGAGCTGCAGCGAATCGAGATCGTTCTCGAAACTAATGATGCGGAGCGGCCGCGCAGATTCCGTGTTTTCATGGCAACGAATGGCGGCCATCGCGTTCGCCGCGGCGCCGAGGCCGACGTCCCAAAGCACGAGCAGCTCGCCCGGTTCGCGCAGACGCTCGGCGAGACGCGATTGCTCCACGTAGAGCCGCTCCGCTTCCTCCATCGGCTCGGTCCGCGAGTGCATGATCTCGCCGGACGTGTGTTGCCGGATGCTGGCGAATCCTTCGCGCGCGATGTGCACTTCGTAAGCGCCGCGCCGCGTTGGCCGCTGCTTCTTGGGCTTTTGCGTCCGCACTGGATTGTCCGGGTCGACTGCGTGCAGAAACTCGCGCCGCGCGCGGTAAAGTTCCGCGAAGCGATCCTCCAAAATGCTCGTGCGAATTTCGCGCATGAGCCGGTGATAAAAGTGGAAGTTGTGCTTCCCGATTAACTGCCAGCCGAGCGTCTCGCTCGTCTTCGTGAGGTGATGCAGGTAGGCGCGGCTGTAGCGCCGGCAGGCTGGACAATCACACTCCGGGTCGAGCGCTTCATCGGCGAATTTATAAACGCCGCGGCGCAGTTGCAGGTAGCCGCGTGAAGTAAACGCGCCACCGCGTTGCGCGACTTGCGTCGGGATAATGCAGTCGAACATGTCGACCCCGCGATGCACCGCTTCGAGAATGTCGAGTGGCGTGCCCACGCCCATCAAGTAGCGCGGCTTATCCTCCGGCAGGAGCGCGGCCGTGAACTCGCAAGTGTCCTCGCGCTCCTCCTTCCCCTCGCCCACCGCGAGGCCGCCGATCGCGTAACCATCGAACGGCAACTCGATCAGCCGGGCCGCGCTTTCGCGCCGGAGATTCTCGAAGAGCGCCCCCTGCACGATGGCGAAGATCGACTGCGGCGAATCGCCGCGCGCTGCCAGGCTGCGCGCGGCCCAGCGATGCGTCACCTCCATCGCCGCACGTGCCGTCGTTTCATCCGCGGTCGAAGCAATGCACTGGTCGAGCGCCATCATGATGTCGCTCCCGATCGCCTTCTGCGTCTCGATGCTCGCCTCCGGGCTGAGCATGATCATTTGTCCGTCGAGGTAGCTTTTGAAACTCGCCCCCGCTTCGCTCATGGAACGCGAGTGCGGCAGCGAGAAGATCTGGTAGCCGCCGGAATCAGTCAGGACCGAGCGCTCCCAGCTCATAAACTTGTGAATGCCGCCGAGCCGTCGGAACACCTCCGCGCCCGGCCGGAGGAGCAGGTGGTAGGTATTCGCGAGCACGATCTGCGTGCCGGCTTCCTCGAGCGAGCGGGTCAGCTGCGCCTTGACCGTGGCCTGCGTCCCGACCGGCATGAAGACCGGCGTCTGCACTTCGTTGTGCAGGGTGCGGAAGGTCGCCGCGCGCGCCTGCGAGCCGCTGGCCCGGGCATCGAGGTGGAAGCGGAGACGGTTGGACTCGTTAGTCATGTCTGGGTTTGCGGCGAAGAGTGAACAACATCCAATTCTTTGCGTGATCGACAATGCCGCGAATGCCGAATGTTGCTTACCGGGGAGTTGGAAAATGCGTGGCGCGCCTCGGGGCGTGGACTCGTTAGGCGAAATCAGGTTGCCGGCGGTGGCGGCAATCTGCTAAGGGAGAGCCATGCGCACTATCGCGATGCTTCTCCCGATTCTCTTTTACCTGCTTGTCCTCGCCATCTGCCTGCACCTGTTGCTGCGCGGAATCAAAGCGACCTTCCTCCAACTTTTTGTGGCCGGCGCCCTACTCTACCTCGTGCAATCGCTCTCCTATGTCGCACTGAGTCGGCTCGAGGGCGGGCTCATGGCGCATGCCGGCTACTTGAAGTGGCTCGCGCTCGTCGGGGCGAGCGCCACGGCGCTCTGGGCGGGCGCCTTTCTCGCGCTCGCGGCGTTTTTGAAACGCGGGACGAATCGCGCGCTCTAACCGGCCGCGAGACAACCGCCGCCGGTCGGGGATGCGATTTCTGCGCATGCCGCAGAAGCGCCAAAGCAAAGAGTTCAAAACCGTCGACGACAAGATCGAGGTGCGCCGCTCTGGCGTGCATGGGAAGGGCGTCTTTGCCACCGGCACGATCCGCAAGGGTGCCTGCGTGATCGAATACACCGGCGAACACATCCCGTGGGACGACGCCATGGAGCTCCCGCCGACCGATCCGAAGAATCCGTATCACACCTTCTTTTTCTCGCTCGAGAACGGTGAGGTGATCAACGCCGGCGTGAACGGCAACGACGCCCGCTGGATCAATCACGCCTGCGATCCGAACTGCGAAACGAACGAGGAGCCGGGCGATCGCATCTTTGTTTACGCGCTGCGCAGCATCCGGGCGGGCGAGGAACTTTTCTACGACTACAGGATCGTCCCGGCGGAGAAGCGAACGAAGAAGCTGGAGAAAGAGTTCACCTGCCTCTGCGGCTCCGCGAACTGCCGCGGGACGATGCTGGAACCGATCGCGAAGAAAAAAAAGAAACGGCCGAAGACCGCCGCCGCTTAGTTGGTCGCCGGCTTTTCGCGCGGGCCTTCGTTCGTGGACAGGCCGACGCGGGCCTGCGTCCCCACGCAACCCGCCAGTGCGCAGACCGCGGCGAGGCAGGCAATGACGAGCAACCGGCGCATAGCCCGCGGATCAGCGTTCGCCTTTAACGTAGGCGACGATTTTGTCCTCGTTGCCTTTCGAGGCCCAGACAAAGCGGAGGAAGTCCGACGGATGGACGTCGTGCGCCCGGAAGAAACGGCGATCGCCCCGGCAGCCATACATTAGCTCATCCGGCATCTCGCCGCGCAGCCGCGCTTTCGCCTTGCCGATCAAACGCGGCAGCCAAGGAATGCCGGCCAGTTCCGCTTCCTTCGCGGGCAACTGGTCGACCGCGATCGTTTTCTCCGACCAGACGCCATTCTGCATCACGATGAAATAGTCGCGGCGCGCCGCGGTGATGAGGAGCGCGGTCTCCGGGTCGAGCTCGCTTGAATCCTCCGCGTAATCGAAGAGCTCCATCGGCTTCGCGCCGAAAGCCCGCAGCACTCCCACCTCCCGGGTGGTGAAGAATGTGTTGAGGTTTCGGTTCTCGTTCCGGTACTTCACGAGCGCTTTGTCATAAAGCTCACGGAAGCGCTGGTGCCATGCGTAGTTGTCGCCCTTCATCGATTGATTGTGGGCGAGGTTACAGAATGCAGCGTTCGGAGCAACGACTTACGCACGAAAGCTCACCGTCGTCCTCCGTCCCGGGTTTGCGCCGGCAGCGTGCGTGCTACCTTGAGCGAGCATGTTTCTACCGAATCAAAAGGTCGTCTGCGTCGATGGGCAGTTCCCGCTCGGGATCGAGCAACTCTACGCCGAGCTCCCGAAGGAAGGCTCCACCTACACGATCCGCGATATCGTCCCCGGCGTCGGCCTGACAGGCGATGAAGGCGAAGTGGCGGTTTACCTGATTGAAATTCGGGGACCTCTCAACGCCCACGGGATCGAGCGCGGTTTCCGCGCCGAGCGCTTCGCGCCACTCACGATGGTTGAGGACGAGGTGGAAGAGGAAATCGAGATTGGCCTGCCGGCTTTCGCCCCGGCCTAACGAAAACCGGTTCTTGCCCGCGCTGGCGCGGACCGGAATAGTGTTCAGCGCGAGCGCCCATAGCTCAGCCGGATAGAGCAACGGATTTCTAATCCGTCGGTCGCAGGTTCGAGTCCTGCTGGGCGCGCTCCCTAAAAAAGTTTCGGACTTTTCAAAAAGGCATCATTCAGTGCGCGCAGCGCGGCCTCGTTGATGACGGAGCGGCTCGCTGCGAAGCGCGAGCGATCGCTCCGGATCTGAAGCACCCGCTTTGTTGCCGAGGTGGCGGCGCTATTTTGACGGTTCCGCCGCGGCAGTCGCCCCGGTTTTCGAAGTCCACTGCCATGAGAACCAGCTCTCGCGGAAAGAATTGTGCAGACCGTCGAAGGTGTCTGCCGGCGCGATCAGACTCAACCGCAACTGCGAATTTCCCAAGTCGACAAGCAGCACGCTCTTGCGAACTTTCTGATTATAAAGCAGGAAGCCGACTTCCATTTCGCACGTCGCGCGCTCGTTAATCGAAAGCGGATTAGGGGAAATTTTTGGTTCACCGATAAGCTGAGCGTCTTTCGGAACGAGCTCCAGAGCCGCGCTCCGCAACAGTTGCATTTGAGCTTCGTCGAGCACGAGAGGAGCGGGTTGCGAGATGCGTTCGATTTTCGCTTCCGCCGTAGGACTGGTGGACGGTTGCAGAACAAGAAGGTGCGCGCCCCGAGAGAAGTAGCGCCAGCCGCGCGGCGCTTCATAAGTCACTTTCGTGGCACCATCTGTGAATTCGAGCTGAGGAAATTGACATCCGGCCAGCTCCCTGACACTCGCAGTCGGAATCAGATCGATCTCGGCACGTGCCAGCGTCGCTCCCAAT
>JBKJKL010000441.1:0-3647 GCA_046597485.1 Chthoniobacterales bacterium | reverse complement strand
TGAGCAATGGCCTGCCGGATATTCCGGTCGATGCCATCGCGGTTGATCGCCTCAGCGCCAACGCGCCGAATGCCGCCACCCCGCTCTATCTCGGCACCGACATTGGCGTTTACCGCTCGACTGATGGCGGCGCGGGGTGGGCGGTCTTTAACCCGGGCAACACCCTGCCGGTCCTGCCTGTCTTCGACATGGCGTTCCAAGGCGACCAAACCGCTGGTAGTCGCATCCTGCGTATCGCGACCCATGGTCGAGGCATTTGGGAACTCGACACCTCGAGTGTGCCGGTGCCATCGGCGGTGGTTTCACGAAAACTGCACGGCGGAGTCCCGTTTGATATCGCACTGCCGCTCGTTGGTAACCCAGGCGTCGAATGCCGTAGCGGTGGCGCGGCTGGCGAATACCAGCTCGTCTTCACTTTCCCCAGCGCGGTCACCTTTACCGGCGCATCCGTGACGACCGGCACCGGCTCGGTCGCGAGCACGAGCGGCAGCGGCACGACAAATCCGACCGTGAACCTGACCGGTGTGACCACGCAGCAGCGAATCAACGTCACGCTCGCCGGCGTCAGTAATGGAGGCGGGGCAGGCGATGTGAGCGTCCCGATGGGTGTGCTGGTCGCAGACGTGAGCGGCGACGGCACCGTCAATTCAGCTGACCTCCTTATTACGCGCAACCGCTCCGGGCAGGTGACCGACGCGACGAACTTCCGTTCGGATATTAATGCCGATGGCGGCATCAATAGCGCCGATGCGACCGCGGTCCGCATCCGGTCCGGGAATTCCCTCCCGTAACGAGGAGCGAGAGATCACGCGGCGGTTGGGCTCCGAGAGTTCGGCCGCCGCTCTGTTTCTGCGATAGAGGATACGAGTGGCCGACGGGTCACAGGACTCCACCCGCCGACGAGGTGGAAAAACGATCTCGCACTCTGACTATCTTTCGGCGTGCAAAGAGGAACGCGATCTCCTTTGCGCGATGGATTCCCTTTCCGCAGCGAGGCGGCGCGCTTGGGCGATGATTGCGCCGGAGCTCCACGTAGCGATGGGGCTCGTCTTGGCGCGCAGCCCGCTCGCCTGCATCATTCGCGCGGTCCAGGTGTCGCATGTATTCAGCACGTAATAACGTCCGCGCGCGGGGTAGAACCGACTTTGTTCACCGTAGAGACCTGGTCCAATCGCCTGAACGTGGCCATCGGCGTCGCGCTCGAAGCTGTCGCCAAGCGCGCGGCAGAGGTTCGCGAACTCTGTCTTCGTGCATGGCACGCGCACGAGTGCGCTCCACGGCAAAGCCCGCGCGAGCGGCGAGCGCAGGCCAACGATGTGCAGAACACTTGGTCCCGGGGAGAGCGCTGCATCGAGTGCCAGCGCGATCCCGGGTTTTGGCGCCGTGTAGAACTTCCGGTCGCCCCATCCGATCTCGAGATAGCGAAAGCCGGCAAAGGTCTGATCCGCTACACCGCGCGGCCAGACGCCCTTCGGAATGGAAGAACGCGCCACCACGATGCTGGAATGCCACCCGTGGCTGCCGACAAAGAACTCGCGCTCGGCAGCGGAGGCTTCGCAGTTAAGGAAGCCGCCGGAGAAAAAGAAATAACCGGCTAGGAGAACGAACCGCGTGCTCCAATTGGCGGGACAAGAACGCAGCGAAGTTCTTTCCGTCACACACGGGAACCACGGCGCCTCGGCGTGCCACCGGAATACTTCACCGGCTTGCGTTTCGGCTCGATCTTCGAGAGGCCGGTCCCGTTTTTCACTTCCATGATCTGGTCGCGCAGCAGCGCGGCGCGCTCGAACTCGAGATTCTTCGATGCGCTCTGCATCTCGTCCTCCAGTTCGCGCAGAAGCTCGGTCAAGTTGAAATCGCCGCCCGCTTCCTGCACGACCGAGGCCGCAATCTCGCGTCCACGTAGGATGGTGTGGAGGCTTTCCTGAATAGCGCGTTTCACCGTGGTGGGCGTGATGCCGTGCTTCTCGTTGTACTCCATCTGTTTCGTCCGGCGGTAATCGGAGATCGAGATGAGTGCCTGCATGCTTTGCGTAACGGTATCAGCAAAGAGGACGACCTCGCCGTTGACATGGCGCGCGGCGCGGCCGGCGGTCTGGATGAGTGAAGTCTGGCTGCGGAGGAAGCCTTCCTTATCCGCGTCGAGAATGCAGACTAACGAGACCTCGGGCAGATCGAGGCCTTCGCGGAGAAGGTTGATACCGACCAGAATGTCGAAGTCGCCCGCGCGGAGGGAACGGAGAATTTCCACCCGCTCGATGGTGTCGATGTCACTGTGGAGGTAACGGACTTTGAGGCCGACATCGCGCAGGTAATCGGAGAGATCCTCCGCGGTCCGCTTCGTTAGAGTAGTGACGAGGACGCGCTCCTGCAGTTCCACGCGCTGCCGGCAAAGCTCGATTGTTTCGTCGATCTGGTTCTTCAGCGGCTTGAGCGTAATGCGCGGATCGAGCAGGCCGGTTGGGCGAATGATTTGCTCGACGACGAGCGGCATCCCCGGCGTGTGCACGTCGAACTCGGCGACCGGTTGATCGGTGCGCGAGATAGGCGACGCGGTCTTCTTCCCGCCGCCCGCAATGAGAAATGGGACGTCCTCGTTCTGGCCGATGCGTTCGCGCTTGTGCGGCACGTAGCCCTTGTTCCCGACGACGCTGTTTTGAATCTCGAACTCCGCCGGCGTCGCGCTGACGTAGGTGAGTTGGTTCGTCGAGCCCATGAATTCCTTGAAGTTGAGCGGGCGGTTATCGAGCGCGCTCGGGAGGCGGAAACCGTATTCGACCAGGACGGTCTTGCGCGATTTGTCGCCTTCATACATGCCGCCGATCTGCGGAATGGTGGCGTGCGACTCGTCGATCACGAGCAGGTAATCCTTCGGGAAAAAGTCGAGCAAGGTGAAGGGCTTCGAGCCCGGCATGCGGCCTGAGAGATGGCGCGAATAGTTCTCGATCCCGTTGCAGAAGCCCATCTCCTGCATCATTTCGAGATCGTATTCCGTCCGCATTTTCAAGCGCTGCGCCTCAAGCAAACGATGCTGCGATTCGAGCTCGATGATGCGGTGATCGAGTTCGTTCCGGATGGAACTGAGGGCGCGATTCAGCTTGTCCGCCGGAGTGACGAACTGTTTCGCGGGAAAGAAGGTAATGACACCGAGTTCCTCCAACTTGTTCCCGGTGAGCGGATCGAAACGCGTGATAGCGTCGATCTCGTCGCCGAAGAACTCGAGCCGGATCGCCTCCTCGTCGGCCGTCGCGGGATAGACCTCCACCACGTCCCCGCGGACGCGGAATTTGCCCCGCGCAAACTCGATGTCGTTCCGCCCATAAAGCATGTCGACCAACCGGCCGAGAACCGCTTCGCGCGTGATCTGCTGGCCCTTCTTCACCGTCAGGAGCATGCGCAGATAATCCTCCGGCGAAGTCACGCCGTAGATGCACGAGACGCTCGCAACCACGATCGCGTCGCGGCGCGAAAGGAGCGCACTGGTAGCGGCAAGGCGAAGGCGCTCGATCTCTTCGTTAATCGATGAGTCTTTCTCGATGTAAGTGTCGCTCCGCGGGATGTAAGCCTCCGGCTGGTAGTAGTCGAAGTAGCTCACGAAATACTCGACCGCGTTGCGCGGGAAGAACTGCTTGAACTCGGAGTAGAGC
>JBKJKL010000435.1:0-4534 GCA_046597485.1 Chthoniobacterales bacterium | reverse complement strand
CTCTTCGTCCGCCGCCTCCAGCAAAGTCCAGCCAAGCTGCGCGGCAAACCAGCCCGCGAGAAGGAGCGCGCTTGAGCGATAAGACGGCGCGTGCGCGATCTCGATCCGTCGCACATCAGCGAGCTGCTCGTAAGCGCCCGCGGTGTCGAAAAATTGCGCGACCGCCAGCCGGATCTGCACCAGCCGCATCCAGTTCAGGTCGCACAAGACGAGCCGCGGCGCTTCGGCATGGGCGGCTTCGAGGAGGCACAGTTGCGTGTCGACGTGCGACCACTGCGCGCTGTCGTAGATCAAGCGGTCGAGCCAGCTCCAGAGCTGCGGGTTCACCACGTCATGCAGCTCACCTTGCCACCAGAGGTAGAACGGCAGGTCGGAATCAAGGTGCGAGAAGACGATGTTGAGAAGCAGATTTCGGTGACCCGCGGAAAGCGCGAAGGAGATTTGTTCCGAGCAGACCTGCTTTGTCCCGGCGCGACTGACGTGACAATGCGCCGCGATCCAGGCCTCGATCTTGTCCCCTTGCGCCGCGGGATCGATCGCGATCACGATTGCGCGGCAGGCGTGATCCTCCGTCACCTGCGAGACGATCTGCGTGTTTCGCGGGAGTGAGTCGGCCTCCTCGCTGTAGACCGCCAGATTGATGAGCGAGGCGCGCGTCATCCGCTCGCCGCCTTCCGCCCAAAGCTTCTTCAACTCGCGCTCGATCCGGCCGATCTCGACCGGCATCCCAATGGAATAAGTGGCGGCCGGTGCGGTCATTTTGCCTAACGAGTGGTCAAAGCCGCCGCCATTGCCGACCGTCGCGGGCGAGGAGTTCGTCTGCCGCTTCCGGCCCCCACGAGCCGGCCGCATATTCATGCAATTCCGGCGCGTCGCTCTCCTGCCAGGCAGCTTCGATCCGGTCGATGAACTCCCAGGCCTGCTCGACCTCGTCGTGGCGCGCGAAGAGCGTAGCGTCGCCGCTCATGGCATCGAGCAGCAGCCGCTCGTAGGCCTCGGGGCTAGCTTTGCCAAACGACGTCCCGTAGTGGAAATCCATCTTGACCGGCTCCACCCGGAAGCTCGTCCCCGGCACTTTCGCCTGCATGCGGAGCGAAGTGCCTTCATCCGGCTGGATGCGGAGAACGAGCACGTTGTCCTCGTCTTGGTCGTCGCCCTCTTTGTTGAATAGCACCTGCGGTGCGGGTTGGAAGTGAATCGAAATCTCGGTGCCGGACTTCGGCAGCCGCTTGCCGACGCGCAGGTAAATCGGCACTCCGGCCCAGCGCCAGTTGTCGATCGTGAGCCGAAGCGCAACAAAGGTTTCTGTCTTCGAGTTGCGGCTGACCCGCTCCTCGGCGCGATAAGCCGGGACTGCATTGCCGCCGATCGAGCCGCCGCTGTATTGCGCGCGGACAACGTTAAGCGCGACCTCCGCTGGCGTCATCCGGTGGAGCGAGCGAACCACCTTTACCTTCTCGTCGCGGATGCTGTCCGCACCGAGATCGGTTGGCGGTTCCATCCCAACGAGGCAGAGGAGCTGAATGAGATGGTTCTGCACCATGTCGCGCAGCGCGCCCGCGGTCTCGTAGTAACCGCCGCGGCCTTCGACCCCGAGCGTCTCGGCGGCGGTGATCTGGACGTGGTCGATGTAGCGCGTGTTCCAAAGCGGCTCGAAGATCGCATTCGCGAAGCGCAGGATAAGGATGTTCTGCGCCGTCTCCTTGCCGAGGAAATGATCGATCCGGTAGGTCGAGTTTTCCGGGAAGGCGTCGTGCACGATGCGGTTTAGTTCGCGCGCGGAAGCGAGATCGGTCCCGAACGGTTTCTCGACGATGACGCGCGTCCAGCCGCCTTGCGGTGACTTGTTTAACCCTGCTCCCTTGATGTGCTGCAGGATCGCCTCGAACTGCTCCGGGCCAGCCGCGAGGTAGAAGAGCCGGTTGCCGCCCGTGCCGCGCTCATGGTCGAGCTGGTCGAGTCGTTCGCCTAACGACTTGTAGCCGTCGGCATTGTTGAAGTCGCTTTGGTGATAAAAGAGCGAGCGCGCGAAGTTCTCCCACAACTCATCGCGCACCGCCTGGCGCGAATATTTGCGCACAGCCTCACCCATTTCGGTGCGGAATTCCTCATCCGTCTTCTCGCGTCGCGCAAAACCGATCACCGCCACTTCTGGGGGCAGCTCGCCGGAGACGGCGTTGTTATAAAGCGCGGGGAGAAGTTTGCGATGGGTCAGGTCACCCGTCGCGCCGAAGATGACCACACTGCACGGCTCGGGGACGCTGCGCGTGGCCAGGCCTTCGCGCAGGGGGTTTGGGAGGCGGCCTTCGTCCATGCCGCTTTAGGATGGCAGGGGAAAGCGCCGGGTCATCTCGCGCACTTTCTCGTGCACGCGCTCGAGGCCGGCCGGGTCGTCGCGATGGTTGAGTGCTTCATCGATCAAGTCCGCGATGTCGAGCATCTCTTCTTCCTTCATTCCGCGCGTGGTCACGGCCGGCGTGCCGACGCGAATGCCGCCTGGCTTGAAGATCGGGTAGGTGTCGAACGGGATGCCGTTTTTGTTCACCGTGATCCCGGCGCGATCGAGCACTTCCTGCGCGACCTTGCCGTTGAGATCTTTCGGCCGGAGGTCGACCAGCATGAGATGATTATCGGTCCCGCCGGAGGTGATGCGGAAACCACACTTCGTCAGGCCACCGGCCATGGCCTTGGCATTGATCACCACCTGCCGCTGGTAGTCGCGGAACTGCGGCTGGAGCGCTTCGTGGAAGCAGACCGCCTTCGCCGCGATGACGTGCATGAGCGGGCCGCCCTGGATGCCGGGGAAAACGGTCGAGTCGATTCCCTTCGCAAACGATTCCTGGCACATGACGATACCGCCGCGCGGGCCGCGCAGGCTCTTGTGCGTGGTGGTGGTGACGAAGTGCGCGTGCGGCACCGGGCTCGGATGCTGACCGCCCGCGACCAGGCCAGCGATGTGCGCCATGTCGATGAAGAGGAGCGCGTTCACGGAATCCGCTATCTGGCGGAGCCGCGGGAAATCGATGTTGCGCGGATAAGCGGACGCGCCCGCAGTGATCATGGTCGGGCGAACTTCCTGCGCCTGTTTCTCGAGAGCGTCGTAATCAATCCGCTCGGTCTCGGCGCTCACGCCGTAAGCGGCGACTTCGTAGAACTTGCCGGAAAAATTCGCAGGATGGCCGTGCGTGAGATGGCCGCCGTGCGCGAGATTCATCGCCAGAATTTTGTCGCCCGGTTTCAGGACCGAGAAATAAACCGCCATGTTCGCCTGCGCGCCGCTGTGCGGTTGGACGTTGACGTGCTCGCAGCCGAAGAGCTGCTTCGCGCGGCTGATCGCGAGCTGCTCGGCTACGTCCACATTCTCGCAGCCGCCATACCAGCGTTTCCCGGGATAGCCCTCGGCGTATTTGTTCGTCAGGCAGCTGCCCTGCGCCTCCATTACAGCGCGGCTGGTGAAGTTCTCGGAGGCGATCAACTCGATGCCCTCGCGCTGCCGTTTTTCCTCCGCTTGGATGACGTCGAAAATTTCCGGATCGACCACGCGCAGCCCGCCGCCGGCCTGCATTCCGGTGCTCGCCGCGGTGGAACCGCTCGCTGGGGGTGGGGTCATTTCAGGCATAGAGTAGGAGGTGGCGCCGCCGGAGCGGAGGTTGGCCGGGGCGACGAGTTCACTTTGTTCGACGAAAGCGAGCACGCTCGGGAGCGCGGCGTGGATCGTCTCCGCGCAGACCAGATAGACATCGCGGCTGCAACCGATCGGGTCCGGCACATCGCGCCAGACGGTGTTGCCCTGTTCCTCAAATTCGCGGAGGAGAAACGCCTTCTCGCTCGCCTGCGGAAAGAGCATGTGGATCGACTCGAGATGCGCGCCGGTCATGGCGAAGATGTGCGTCGCGCGATCGACCAGGGTGGCCGTGAGCGGCTGGCTGCGGATGCCGCTGATGTCGATGCCGTGATCTTTGCAGACCTGCACGGCAAAGGTGCTTGGCGGTTGCCCCCGCACCGCATGGACGCCGGCCGAGGCGACTGCGATGTCCTTCCGGTTACCCGCGAGTCGACGGAAAAGACCTTCCGCCATCGGGCTGCGGCAAATGTTTCCAGTACAGACGAAAAGGACGTTTTTCACAGGCGAACCGCCGCCACAAGCGCGGTCTGCGGAAGGTAGGATCAATAAAATTCAAGTCAATCAGCCTGCCCCGATTGTGAGGCGCGCGACGAGTCCGGCCACGCCGCTGCCGAGAATCACGAGCACGACATCCCAGCGCCAGCGCAGCATTCCGCCGAAGGCGACAAGGCAGATGAGGAGCGCGCTCCAGTCGAGCACACGCCCGTTTGGGAAGAGGACGTGGAGGCCGAACCAGACCGCGAGGTTGAGGATCACGCCGACAACCGCCGCGGTCACCGTCGCAAGAGCGGCGCGCAGACGCGGGTTCTCGCGCAACCGCTCGACGTGCGGCGCGCCGAGGAAGATCCAGAGGAAGCAGGGAACAAACGTCGCCCAAGTGGTAAGCAGCGCGCCGAGGGTGGCGGCGAG
>JBKJKL010000382.1:0-3735 GCA_046597485.1 Chthoniobacterales bacterium | reverse complement strand
CGACTCGATGTTAATCACCGGGATTTCGGCTTCGGGCGGGAGATCGCCGCGCACCTGGTTGACCTTCGAGCTAATCTCGGAGAGCGCCTTGTTCGAGTCGTAGTTCAGCTTCAGTCGCGCCGTAATCGTGGAGACGCTTTGTGAGCTTTGCGAGGATAGGTAATCGATCCCATCTGCGGCCGCGATGGCGCGCTCCAGCGGGGTGGTGATGAAGCCGCGCACGAGTTCCGCGCTCGCGCCGACGTAGGCGGTCGTGACCGTGACGGAGGCAATGTCGCTCCGCGGATACTGCCGGACGTTCAGCGTCGAGAGTGCCTGCACGCCCGCGATGATGATCACCAGGCTGACGACCAGCGCGAGGACCGGCCGGCGGATGAAAAGATCGGTAAAAGTCTTCATGAATGCCGCAACGCCGTTAGGTGTTCGGCGGCTCCGGATTCAATTTCGCATCGGGGGCCAGCGTGTTGTCCACCACGACCTGGGAGCCGTTGCGCAGCTTGAAGACGCCGGTGCTCACGACTTTGTCGCCCTCTTTCAAACCCTTCGTGACCGCGATAAAATCGCCGCGCGTCTCGCCCGTGCGGATGAAAACCTGCCGGATGAGGAGCGACTCATTCCCAGTTTTCTCGTCTGCTTTTTTCTCGATCACGTAAACGGAGTTGCCGTAAGGCGCGAAAGCGACCGCGGTCTGCGGGATGTAAAGTGTCGGCGCGGTCTCCGGCAGGATCACATTCACGCGCGCAAACATCCCGGCGCGGAGAGCATGGTCGGAGTTATCGACCGCAGCCTGTAACGCGACCGAGCGCGTCGCGACGTCGACCGAGGAGTTGATCGCACTCAAGGTGCCATCAAACTCGCGGCCCTCGAGCGCGTCCGTCACCACCTTCACCGGCAGGCCGACTTTCAGGCTACCCAGCCGTTGCTGGGGCATGGAGAAATCGACGAAAACTTTATCGAGCGCCTGCAACGAAACCAGCTTCTGGCCGATCGGCACCATCTGGCCCGGATTGACCTCGCGAATACCGGCGACGCCGTCGAAGGGCGCGCGGATAACCTTCTTGTCGATGACCGCCTGGATATTAGCCAGCCCGGCTTTGCGCTGCGTGTACTTGGCGGAGGCCGCATCCATCTCCGCCTTGGAAATCACTTTGCCTTCCGCCAGGCCGCGGGCGCGTTCGAAGTCGGCCTTGGCCAGCTCGGCATCAGCCTGGGCGGAGCGAAGCTGCGCTTCCTCCGCGGAAGCATCCAGTTTCACGAGCAGGTCGCCCTTCTTCACCGGCGTGCCGGATTCAAAACCAATCTCGCTCACCATCCCCGGCAGTTCGGCGCTGATCATGGCGCCCTGCACGGGCGTGATCGTCCCGACCGCGGTCAGGATCGGCGCCCAGTTATCCTGCTTCACCTCCGCGCTCGTTACCGTGGTCGGCGGCGGCACCATCGATTTCCCCATTTTGATCATGGAAAAAATCTGGAAGCCCTTGATCCCGGCGATGACGAGGAAGATGGCGACGAGGACGAGGACGACCTTGAAGATCGGCCAGCCAGCGCGGCGCGGTTTCAGATCGGAAGTGGGGGAAGCGGTGGCGTGCATGATTCGTTAGGCAGAAATGGCGTCGCGCGCGAAGAGGAGTTGCCAGAGATTTCTGACCACCGCTAACTGCCGGGCCCGCTGCTCGGCGGGCGCGACGTTATCGCGCTCCAGCACGTCGCGCATCATCGCGCCGCGCGCGGCGGACAGGATGAGATCGCTGATTTGGTTGGGCGTCAGACCGTGCAGGGCATCCTGCATCTCCGGCGCGCGCGCGATCAGGTCGGTCAAAGCGCTCATCATCGTGTCGAGCACGCTGCGCACGAGATTGGCCACGTGGGTGTTCCGTCCGGCCTCCGCAAAAAGGTCGACGACGAAGGCCGCGTGAATCTGGGGCGCGTCCTCACAGCAATGCGCCGTGAGCATGATCTCGAGAGAATCGAGCAGAGCCGGCGCGTTCCTCGCCCGCTCGAGCAACTCGCCAATCTCGCGCATATGCTCCTCGGCCATCGCGGAAATGACCGCGTCCTTGTTTTCGAAATAACGATAGATAAGACCGACGCTAATCCCAGCCTCCGCACTGATGTCGTGCATGCTGGTCTGGTGAAAGCCTCTCCGGGCAAAGCAGGTCATCGCCGCCTGCAGAATCTGCTCCTGCCGGTCGGTCGTGGTCTCTGAGCGAAGGAGGGACATTACAGTGGAAAAAGGCGCTGGGAGCGAAGGCGCGGCAAGATGAATGAACGTTCATTCAGTGTCAAATCGCCCCCTCCACCAAATCAACGCGCCGCTCGCTTGACCGGATGCCTTCTCACTGGCCTGCTCGTCGGGTGAGTAAATTGCCGCGCCCCGCGCACAACTGGGATACCTCCGTGTTGGATAATTTCCCGCCGGAGGACCGCTATCTCGTCGGCGTCTCCGGTGGCCGGGACTCGGTCGTGCTGCTTGCTTGGCTCCTGCATTGGGGCTTTTCACGCCTCATTGTTTGCCACCTCGACCACGGCCTGCGCGGTCGAAGCGCGGAAGCGGATGCGCGCTTCGTGGGCGAGCTCTCAGAAGCGCATGGACTCGAGTTTGAAGGTGCCGAGGCGGACGTGCGGGCCTTCGCGAAAGAGCATCGGCAGTCGATCGAGACCGCGGCCCGCGCGGTCCGCTATGCTTTCTTCATAGAAGTGGCGCGACGCCGACGCTGCCGCACCATCTTCCTTGCGCACCACGCCGACGACCTGGTTGAAACGTATCTCTTCAATCTTTTTCGCGGCAGCGGCGGCGGCCGCTCCATGCAAACCATCGCGACCCGCGCCATCGGCAAGACGGAGCTGACGATTGTCCGACCGCTGCTCAGTGTCTGGCGCGAGGAGATCGATGCGCACGTCGCCAGCGCCAGGCTGCGTTACCGAGAGGATGCGAGCAACGCAAAGCTCGACCGCACGCGCAATCGCATGCGGCACCAGATGATCCCCGCGCTCGAGGCGGAGTTTGGCCGCGGCATCCGCCAGGCCGTCTGGCGCGCGGCGGCGATCGCGAGTGAAGAGGACGCGCTCCTCGCCAGCCTCGTTCCGCCGGTCACGGCAAAGTTGAAAGTGCGCCCCCTTCGCGAGCAACCGGTCGCGCTGCAGCGGCGCGCGATCCTCGATTGGCTCCGCCTGCACGCCATCGCCGAGATCGGCTTCGACGTTGTCGAAGAAGTGCGCGCGCTCCTAAACGCCGACGGCAAACCGGCCAAGGTGAACCTCCCGGGCGACCGGCACGCGCGGCGGCGCGCGGGCGAGTTGTTCATCGAGTAGCGCACCGTAGTTTCAGCGCGCATGAATCCCGCGATCCGCGTCCGCTTTGCCCCATCACCCACCGGTTTCCTCCACATCGGCGGAGCGCGCACCGCGCTGTTTAACTGGCTCTTTGCGAAACGCGAAGGCGGCACCTTTGTCCTCCGCGTCGAAGACACCGACCAGTCGCGCAACACCGAGGAAGCTGCCTCCGCGATCTACAAAGGCCTGCGCTGGCTCGGGCTAAATTGGGATGAAGGCCCGCAGGCGGGCGGCGACTACGGCCCCTACTTCCAAAGCCAGCGCGACGAGATCTACACGCGCTACCTGCAGAAGCTCGAAGCCGCCGGACGCACCTACGATGATCACGGCGCGACGCGTTTCCGCGCTCCGCGCGAGCACGTGCGGGTGGACGATGTCGTCTGCGGCAGCATCGACTTTGAC
>JBKJKL010000271.1:0-4118 GCA_046597485.1 Chthoniobacterales bacterium | reverse complement strand
GCCGAGCAACTGAAGCATCGCACCCTGACGAGCGAGAAATTCGCGCGCGGCGTCGCTTTCTTCCTGCTCGGACTCTCGAAGAAAATCCTGCTCGCGAATCCCTGCGGGAAAATCGCGGACACCTGCTTCGATGCCGGCTCGCTCGGCACGCTCGACGCCTGGTTCGGCTCCGTCGCTTACGCCTTCCAGATATACTTCGATTTCAGCGGCTACTCCGACATGGCGATCGGGCTCGGACTCATGCTCGGCTTTGTCTTCGCGAAGAATTTCGATTCACCCTATCGCGCGGAATCGATCACCGACTTCTGGCGGCGCTGGCACATCTCGCTCTCCACCTGGCTGCGCGAATACCTCTACATCCCGCTCGGCGGCAACCGCGGCTCGCTCGCGCGCACCCACGCAAACCTGATCGTGACGATGCTGATCGGCGGCCTCTGGCACGGCGCCTCGTGGAACTTCGTCGTCTGGGGCGGCTTGCACGGCGGCATGCTCGCCTTCGAGCGCAGCCAGGGCCGCGAGGGTTTCTATCATAATCTCCCGCAGCCGGTGCGCGTCGCCTTTACCTTCATCATCGTCCTGCTCGGCTGGGTCTTCTTTCGCGCCAGCGATTTGCCGCATGCCGGCCGCTATCTCGCGAGCATGTTTGGGCTGCAACACGCCGCGCCCGGTGCCGCGCTCATCGGCGGGATCGTTTACCAGCCGTATTATTTGCTCTCGTTAGGCGTGGCCGCAGTCGTCGTCTGGCTCGGGCGGCAAACGTGGGAGTGGACGCAGGTCATGACGCTGCCGAAAACGGCGCTCTGCTTCGTGCTCGGCTGGGTCGCCCTCGCCGTCCTCGCTACGCAGGAATACAACCCGTTCATCTATTTCATCTTTTGATGAACGCGCCGAAACCCAACCGCGTCAGCACCGTCGGCCTGGACGAGCCGCGCACGCCGACGCGTTCGCTCCCGAGCTACGGCGAGCCGACGCCGGAGACGCATCGCAAGCTGACGCGTGAAGGCGAAGCGGAGATCGCGCTCAAGCGGACCGTCTTCACGAAGTGGACGGTGGCGGCGCTGATCGCGCTCTTTCTCGCCACCATGGCCAGTGTGCCGGTGATGCAGTTGGCGAGTGGACTGCGCCACGGGCAGCTTCCAAGTTTCGACGGTTTGCGCGGACAGCGGCACATCCCGACTGCGGCGGAACTGAAGGCGGCCGAGAAAACGCTCGAGACCAACTCGGTCGTTTCGCAATGGCTCCTCCCGGTGATGCAATCGCTTCTCGTCGGAAGACTCCGGGCCGCGGGCGAGCAGGTTTATCTCGGGCGCGACGGCTGGCTCTTCTACCGGCCGGATGTGGATTACGTGACCGGGCCGCCCTTCCTCGCGCCGGCCCAGCTCCGGCACCGCGCGCACCTCGCGCAGATGCAGCCGGATCCCGTGAAAGCGATTGTGCAATTCCGCGATCAGCTCGCAGACCGCGGGATTGAGCTGGTGGTCCTGCCGGTGCCGACGAAGGCTACTCTGCAGGGAGAAATGCTGAGCGCTCGCGTCGCGCCTAACGAGTCATTACAGAACGCGTCCTTCGCCGAGTTCACGAAGAGACTCGACGCCGCCGGCGTCCGCTATTTCGATCCCGCGCCGGCGCTTCGCCTGGAAAAAGGCGGGCCGCTTTACTTGAAGACGGACACGCATTGGCGTCCGGAAACGATGCAGATTGTCGCGCGGCAACTGTCTGCGTCGCTCCAATTGCCGTCGGCGCCAAACGCGCCCGAGCTTCGCGCCGTTGAGCAGCCGGTCGAGGGCGTCGGCGACATCAGCCGGATGCTGAAACTGCCAGACGCGACTCGCGAAGCGGTGCGCATCCGCCAGGTGACAAGCGGCAACTCGCTTTGGCAGCCGAGCCGCGACGCCGATGTGCTCCTGCTCGGCGATAGCTTCTCAAACATCTTTTCGCACGACGCGCTCGGCTGGGGCGAAGCGGCCGGTTTCGCGGAGCAACTCAGTTACGAATCGCAGCGGCCTCTCGATTCCATCCTGCGCAACAGCGACGGCGCTTTTGCGACGCGCGAGATGCTGGCGAACGAACTAGCGCGCGGCCGTGACCGGCTCGCGGGCAAGAAGCTGGTCATTTGGGAATTTGCCGCACGCGAGCTGGCCTTCGGAAACTGGAAGCTGCTCGACCTGAAGCTCGGCCAGCCGGCGCCGGCGCGCTTTTACTCGCCCGGCCGCGGCGAGGAAGTCGAGGTCAGCGGCTTGGTGGAAGCGGTCTCGTCCGTGCCGCGACCGGCGAGCGTGCCGTATGCCGAGCATGTCATGACGGTGCAACTGGCCGATGTGGAACTGCCCGGCCACGAGGGCGAGCGGCTGCAGGCGGTCGTCTATTTGCTCAGCATGCAGAACAACATCTGGACCGCCGCCGCGCGCCTGCGCCCCGGCGAGCGGGTTCACCTTCGCCTGCGGGCTTGGGCCGACGTCGCGCCGCGGTTCGAGCAGATCAACCGGAGTGAGCTCGACAATTCGAAGCTGCAACTCGAAGAGCCGGCGTGGGGCGAACTGGCGAAGTGAGCGGCGCCGCGGCGTGGAGGTTGCAATTCTCTCGCGCCCGTGTTGAATACTGACCCGCTTTCCGGCTCCGTTCCCGGAGCGATTTGAGCCAGACCGCTGACCCTTATTTTCTCATGCTTATTGCCCTCTTAGCTCAGGCGAGCGCGCCGGCCGCATCGAATCCCCTGATGTCGTTCGTCCCGCTTATCTTCATTTTCGTCATCATGTATTTCGTTCTCTTCCGCCCGCAGATCCGGCGGCAGAAGGAACAGGCCGCCATGGCTTCCTCGCTGAAGACAGGCGACCACGTCGTCACCGCTTCTGGCATTCACGGCATGATCTCCAATGTGAAAGAGCGCACCGTCATCGTGAAGGTGGCGGACAACGTGAAGCTCGAGATGGAGAAATCCGCCATCACCAACGTCGTAAAAGCTGAAGCCGCCTAAATGAGCCCTGTCCTGACTTTCTCCGCCGGTCTTGTCCTGCTGATCCTCTTCGGCTGGTATTTCGCCACCGATTACGGCCTGCGGAAGCGCGTCCTCGCGACCGTGCTCGGCGCGCTCCTTGTCGTCTTCAGCATCCTCACCATCTGGCCGCCGCAGGAGAAGATCCGCCTCGGCCTCGATATCCAGGGCGGCACCTCGTTCCTCATCCGCCTCGTCGGCGGGGACAAGGAAGTCACCAAGGGGATGCTCGAGCAGGCGGTCGAAGTCATCCGCAAGCGCGTCGACTACTTCGGCGGCGGCGAACCGATCATCAGCCCGGTCGGGACGGATCGCATCCTGGTTCAGATCCCCGGTCTCGATACGGCGAAGATCCAGGAAGCGCGCGACCAGCTTTCCCGCGTGGCGAAGCTCGAGTTCACCCTCGTTCATCCGCAGAACACGCAGCTCATCGGCCAAATCGACGCCGGGCAAGGCATCATCCCGCCGGACTACCGCATCGTTACTTATCACTTCGAATCGACCGACGGGAAAAAGCACGAGGAGAAATTGCTCGTGCATCGCCGGCCTGATCTTACGGGCGACCATATTACCCACGCCTCCGCCGGTTATGCGAACGACTGGCAGGTAAACCTTGAGTTCGACGGTGAAGGCTCGAAGAAGTTTGACCAGCTCGCAGCGGACCATTTCCAGGAACGCTTCGCGATCATGCTCGACGGAGGGGTGCAGTCTGCGCCCTCGATCAACGCGAAATACTTCGGCGGCCGCGCCATGATTAGCGGTGGGCGCATGGGAGAGAAGGAAGCCCGCGACCTAGCCAGCGTGCTCGAGAATCCGCTCCAGACCCCGGTCAGTATCGAAGAAGAACGCAGCGTCTCGCCCACGCTCGGACTCGACTCGATTCGCTCCAGCATTATCGCCGGTCTCATCGGCCTCGCGATCACCCTCTTCTGCGTGGTCGTTTATTACCGCTTCGCCGGCTTAATCGCCAACCTCGCGCTGCTCGTGAACATCGTCTTGCTGATGGGCGCGCTCACGATGTTCAACTTCGTGCTGACCCTGCCTGGGATTGCCGGCATCATCTTGACGGTCGGCATCGCGGTCGACGCCAGCGTGCTCATCTATGAGCGGCTGCGCGAAGAGCTTG
>JBKJKL010000290.1:0-4100 GCA_046597485.1 Chthoniobacterales bacterium | reverse complement strand
TGATAATGATGCTCGGCCTCTTCCGGATCAGGCGCGGGCTCGAAGCGAAATTCTTTATGCCGAACGTGTCCGCCGGCGTAACCGATGTAACCGCCGACGCCGAGATTTGCGCTCGCCAGGACGAGCGTCGCGATGCCGAGCGGGACAGCGGCGCGTCGCAATTTCCACTCCGACAACGCAGCGAGGACTGCGAGCGCTGCGACGCCGTAGAATACGTAGATCAATTTCTCCGCGCGACGCATGTGCTCCTCCAGCCACTTGCTCCCTTGATCGTCCGACATCGAGAGCACTCGATCGTAGCCGGCCTGTCCTTTCTCGTAGACCGGCCAGGCCGAAAGCGCGGCCACGAAGACAACTGCCAGCGCCGCCAGGCGAGCGGCTCGGCTGCGCGCAACTAAGGCGATGGCGAGCGCAAGCACTCCCATTGCAAGTCCATAGACGGGCAGCGGGTTTAGCAATACGTGCAAGTATTCCGGATCGCCGAGGTGCTGCCAGATAAGGTTGGAGTTCATATTTTTGCGCGCGGTTTGAGTTAGGCTGATCGTCCTGTTCCTCCTCCTTCGTCGCGATCTCTGTCCGTTTCGAGGACGAGGGACGACGACGAGGAGGAGGACGATTTGGTGGACTACTTCTGGATGGTCGCGTTCTCGATCAGGCTGATGCCGTCGCGCGAGACGACTTTGCCTTCGACCGTGATCGTCTTGGCGGCGTACTCCGCCAAATCCTTATTCATCGGCGCGTGATCGCCAATCAGAAGGTAGGTCTTGCCGTCGGCCGCTTTCAGGCCCACGGGCAATCCGCTCGCGATGCATTTCTTCGCGCAATCGGCGTGCTTTTCACCGGTCGCGCCGTGATCGACGTAGCAGGCCATGTCGACCACTTCGCCAGTCACCTTTTTCATTTCGCCCGCAGCCTTGCCGTCCTTGCTATGGTCGTCGCCTTCGTGGGCGAAAACAGAAGTGGCGGCGAGAGCAGCCGCAGCTGCGATTCCTGTCAATGCGTTGATTACTTTCATTTTGTTCTTTCGTTTTTTTGTGTCCGGATCAAATCCGGACGGGTTGGTTGCAGTGGGAGGGCCGCAGAATCCGCGCGGCCAGCCGGGGTCGAGTCGGGACGTCGCGCGTTTTGGGAACGCGCGGTCGTTCGACGAAAAGGTAACGGACCCGCCAGGCCTGCGCTGGCAGGCGGCGATACGTTACGCGAGCGTTGGGGGAGCGTGCGCGAGCAAGCTCCGTTGCAGAACGGATACGGCGAACGAGTACGCCTCGGGCGGACCGGTATCGAATTCGCAAACGACCGCCGGATGCAGGTCGCTGTGGCCTGGGAGGATGGCGGTTAGATAGTCCGCCGCCACGAAATCATATCGGTCGAACGAGACCGGACTCTTCGCGAGCGCGACTGCTGGAGCGCTAAGCGATTTACAGCAATTCTGGTCGTCGCAGCCGTTGTCTTTTTGCGGTTGCCTCGAGTCTCCGCCGTGACCGCCGCAATGCTCATGCGTAGCTTTCGCAGAATGCTGCTGGGCCAGGGCGGCGACGGCGCAATGGTTCGATGCCAATAGCCACGCCGCTGCAAGCAGGAGCGAGAGCGCTGTAGGGAAGAAGCGCAACGTGAGCCGTTTCTGCACAGCTCTGTTAGTCGTGGCGGAAAGCCCTTCGTTCAAATTTGTTTTTTGCGAACGCTTAGCCGCCTTGCAGTTCATCTGCACTGTGCGGCTCGAAAAGAACTCCCGGCGCCGGAAGGAAGTGAGGCGCTGCGCTGACAATCGATTCTATTTCTTGATCATTCCGCAGGTCAGCATCTCGCGACCGGCATACGGATTCGCGATCTTCTCGGAAGTCTGCACCCAATCCTTTTTCAGCATCGGGCAATTGACCACGTAGAGGCCGGGCTGGCCCTTTGCGAGCGTGATCGCATGGTCACTCATCTTCGCAAATTCCTTCCTTGCCATGATGAGCGAATCAGTCTTCGCCAAGTCGGCGCCGCCCTCTTTTATATCGGCCGCGGCGGCTTTCGCGTCGGCGAGATTATCGGCCGCAAGCGCCGTCCGCACCTTCTCGTATCCGGCGAGGAATTCCTTGTCTTGGTCGTTCAGTTCCGCCGCAGTCGCGAGGGTGGCAAACGCAGAGGCGAAGAGGAGTCCGAGGATCAATTTTTTCACACGTGCTTAGTCGTTCAGTGAACGGAAACGTTCAAGCGCGGTCGAACCGGGTGAGATAGACACCCCCGCGTGCGATGTTACCTTCCCGACCCTGACAATGGAGCAAAACCCGCCATTTCCTTCCCCGGAAGAATTGAAGTCGAAACTTTCCGAGTTCATGAAAACGAACTTCGGCGACAAGGTGCAGTTTGCCGCCTTCACCGAGCCGGAAGCGGCCGAGACCGGCACCGAGGAGAAGTCGGCCAAGCCGGAGGAAGAACAGTTCGTTTTCGATTTCCTCCCGCGCGATATCAAGGCGCACCTCGACCGCTTTGTGATCAAGCAGGACGAGGCGAAGAAGGTCCTCTCGATCGCGGTCTGCGATCACTACAACCACGTCAATTATCTCCGCCGACTCGAGCGCGAAGACGCGGCTAAGGCCGAGGCGGTCGAGTATGCGAAGCAGAACGTCATCCTCGTGGGCCCAACCGGCGTCGGGAAAACGTATCTGATCAAACACATCGCGGACCTGATCAAAGTCCCGTTTGTGAAAGCGGACGCGACTAAGTTCAGCGAAACTGGCTACGTCGGCGGCGACGTGGAAGATCTGGTGCGCGAGCTGGTGCAAAAGGCGGACGGCGACGTGGGCCTCGCGCAGTTCGGCATCATTTACATCGACGAGATCGATAAGATCGCAGCGGCCTCGAATGTGAGCGGACGCGATGTGAGCGGCCGCGGCGTGCAGACGACGTTGCTCAAGCTGATGGAGGAGACGGAAGTGCCTGTGCGGAACGCGAACGACATCCAGTCGCAGCTCCAGGCCGCCTTTGAATTCCAACGGCGCGGCGGCGGAAAGTCGAAACGCGAGACGATCAGCACGCGGCACATTTTGTTCGTCGTGAGCGGCGCGTTCGAAGGTCTCAAGCTCCGGGTGTCGAAGCGGCTGAAGCAGGGACAGATCGGATTTAACAGCGAGCCGCGGCCGGTGATGGACAACGAACTCTTCGCGCTCGTCCGCACGCAGGACTTCGTCGATTTCGGTTTCGAGCCGGAGTTTATCGGGCGGTTGCCGGTGCGCGTGGTCTGCGAGGAACTGAGCGCGGGTGATCTTTACCAGATCATGAAGTTCTCGGAGGGGAGCATCCTCCGGCAATACGAGCGCGCCTTCCGCGCCTACGGAATCGAGGTCAGCTTCGAGGACGAAGCGCTCCGGCTCATCGCGGCGGAAGCGGCGGAGGAGAAGACGGGCGCGCGCGGTTTGCTCACCGTCTTCGAGAAAATCTTCCGCGACTTCAAATATTACCTCGCTGGCTCCGGCCTCACGCAGCTGCGCGTCTCGACCGAGTTGGTGCGCGAGCCGAAGCGCGTGCTTGATCGTTTACTCGCGGAGGGGAACAAGCAGGAAGCCGTCGCGCTCGCGGAGAACGCGCGCCATTTCGCGGATGAATTTTCGCGCGAGCACGGGATGCAGATTGCCTTCGACGAAGACGCGACCGCGCGACTAGTGCAGCGCGCGCAAGACGAGCGGATGACAATGCCGGAACTCTGCGCGCACCTCTTCAAAGACTATCAGTTTGGCCTCAGCCTGGTGCAGAAGAATCGCGGGCAGAACCGCTTCGTCCTGCCGGTGCGAGCGATCGATGCGCCGGATAAGTTCCTCAGCGAACTGGTCGTCGAGTCGCACTATCCGCTTGCCTCCCCGGAGAAAGATTGAGAGGGGTGCTGCCTATGAAACGCTCCACCATCGTGGCGCTGATAGCGGGTCTCGTGGCCGGCGCGATCGTGATCGTGCTCCACGCGCTCCGCATCACTCTGCCCGTGGAAGAAGCGCTCGCCCGCGCCATCACTGGCGGGCAGGCGCCGGCGCACGCCATCGGTGTGAAGACGCAGTACGTCCTCGTTCTCCTTCTCTCGTTAGGCACGGCCTGGCTGGTCATGCAGAGCCAGCGCCGGACGCGGC
>JBKJKL010000086.1:0-2577 GCA_046597485.1 Chthoniobacterales bacterium | reverse complement strand
GGCCGAGCCGGCGCCGGGCGCAGAGGAAACGCTTTACCCAAATCACGACTACCGCACCGGGCCCTCGGTTTCGTAGCGATCGACGCGGATCCAATGCATCTCGCGATCCATCGCCACCTGCTCCTTCCCGACGACTGCGATGTTGTTCTCCGCCTGGCAGGCAATGGTGCAGACGCCGCAGCCGAAGCAGGTGTTCAGGTCGATCGACATGCCCCACTGGTGGCCGGTGCGGTAGTCGTGATTTGGGTAAAGCGTTTCCTCTGCGCCCGGCGCCGGCTCGGCCGGGCGAGCGATCGCCGCCGGGTCGCGCTGGAACTGCGCGTAGGTGCCGACGCGAACCTGCTCGCGCCCCTCCATGTCCCAATGATGCTGTGTGGAGACGAGCGAGTGGTGTTGACCGGTCACTCGATCTCGAGCCCGCCGCCGCCCCACGGCGCATCCGAAATGCGAAGGGCGTAGGCGTTGTAGCCCACGCCGTCCCCGACGGTGCCAGCGCGCGTGCGCCCGTAGCCGAGCGTGACCGTCACGCAGTCGTCCGCCTGCCCGCAGAGAATCCAAACCGGCGCGCGCAGGCTGCGCCCGCGGAATTTTAAGTTTACCACTTCGCCCTGCTCAAGCGCGAAACGCTGCGCCGTCGCCGGACTCACGAGCGCGGCGTTGTCCCACACGATCTTCGTCTCCGGATGCGGCAACTCCTGCAGCCAAGCGTTGTTCGCATAGCGGCCGTCGTGCATGCGCGCATCGCTGCGGATCGCGAGCTGCAAACCGCCCGCGTTTGCGACGGCCGCTGGTAGCGGCAAGGCCGGAGCGGCCGAAGTTGACGGCACGCCCGGCACCACGCCATCGTGCAGCGCCTTTCGCCAGGCGAGTTCGAAGTCCGGCCCAGGATGCTGCGTCTGCCAGTAGCCTCTTACGATCTCGTAGGCGCTGGCCGGAGCTTCCTCGAGGAGCGCGCTGAGTAACTCATGACGCGAGCGGCCGGCGAAGAGCGGCTCGATCATCGGCTGCATGATCGAGGCCGTGCCTTCGAAAGCGCGCGCATCGCTCCAAGTCTCAAGTTCGTGCGCCGCGGGAAGGTGCCAGCGACAAAACGCCGCCGTCTCATTGTCGTAGAGGCCAAAGTGAATCGTCCGCGACACCAGGCCGAGCAGCCGCGCGAATTCGAAATCTGCGGGCGCGTCGTAGGCCGGGTTGCCGCCGAGCACGACCAGCGTCTCGACCGTGCCCGCGCGCAGATCCGCGACCAGCTCGGCCAGGCTCCCGGCGGAGCTGACGGGCGGGGAATAGTCGATCGTCACGCCGACGTTGCCGAGCGCTTCGTTCAACTGTCGTGCGGCCGCGTGCACCGCTGGCGACTCCGCTTCGCCCGCGACCACGATGCTCTTCCCGGCATGCGCGCGCAGATCGCGCGCAATCGCCTGCGCATGCTCAGAATTTCCGCCGCCCGCGAGGAGATCGCGCGCCAGCTGCTCGATCTCATCCGGCCGCAGCGCGAAACGGTGATCGGCCATCGAGCCGGTGAGCGTCGGGGTCGACTCGGCGACGTAGAGCCGATTCATCGTCCCGTTCGGCCGCCGCCCTTTTGCGAAGTCACGCGCGTACCGCACGCTCGCCGGACCGAGTGCGAGGAAATCCGCGCCTAACGAGAGGATGACCTCGGCCTGGTCGAAATGGCAGACCGTTTCGCACGCGCTCGCGCCGAGCGGCTCATAGACGTGCCACTTCGCGGCCGGATATTTCGCGAGCAACCGCGCGATCTGGTCGAGCAGCGTCGGTGACGTTTCGTGTTGCGTGAGAAGACGCAGGCCGGCGCCGGCGTTGGCCGTCCATTGAGCCGCGGCTGCAGCGACTTCGCCGAGGAAGACGTCCCACGTGCTGGGCTGCCCTTTTACCTGCACCGCCTTCGAGCGTTCGGGATCGTAAAGCGTGAGCAGCTCGGCCTGCATGAAGACATCGGTCGAGCCGAGGCTGGCGGGATGAAGCGGGTTCCCTTCGATCTTGGTCGGCCGGCCTTCGTGCGTCTCGACCAGGACGCCGCGCGCATAACCGCCGAGGGTGAGCGCGGTGGCGTAAAAGAGCGGCCGGCCCGGGATGATTTCCTCCGGCTGTTTCCGGTAGGGCAGGATGAACTCCGGCGGATTACGCGTGCAGCCGGCGGTGCTGGCGAGCGCGATCGACGCGCCCATGAGCTGGAGAAAACGTCGCCGGCTTAACTCGTTAGGCCAGTCGCCAGCGCCAGGAGAAAATTCCTCCGGTAGGGACGGACCGCTGGGCCGTCCACCTGCGTCCGGCGCGCCCAGCGGTCGCGCCCTACCGTTGTTCAGCGATGACATGTGTTGCAGTCCGTCAGCCCGGCGGTGTGGACGTTATTCTGGCGTGCGAGCTCCCGTCCGTAGGCGAGCTGGTCCGGCGGTTTCTGGTAGCTCATGTCCACGACCTTGTCGGTCGGGCGGAGGTATTTCGCCGGCTCGCGGTGGCAATCGAGACACCAGCTCATGTCGAGCGGTTTCGTTTTCCAAGTGAGCGGCATCTCGTTCACCTGGCCGTGGCAAGTGGCGCAGCCGACCCCTTTCGCGA
>JBKJKL010000018.1:0-3037 GCA_046597485.1 Chthoniobacterales bacterium | reverse complement strand
GTCGCGCTTCATCCCGCTCAGGACACCGCGGCTTACGGAGCTGGCGTAGCCCAGCGCGTTGCCGACCACAATGACGGTTTGGCCGAGGAGGTTGGGGGAGAGATTGTTCAGGTCGATGAACGGAAGCGGCTCCTGCGCGTCGATCTTGAGGAAGGCGAGATCCTTCTTTTCATCGCCGGTGATGAAGCGGGCCGGAACCGTCTTCCCATCATTGAAGGTGACTTCGATCTTTAGGTCGGCGGCGCGTTCTACGACGTGCTGGTTCGTGATGATGTAGCCCGCGGGATCGACCAGGAACCCGGAGCCGAGGCTTTGCAGCGTCTGCCGGATCTCGCGCGGCCGGCCGCGGTAGTTGCCGAAGAACTGAGCCGCGAAATCCTCAAACGGGTCGCGCACCCGGCGGCGGATGATTCGCTCGGTGTTGATGTTGACGACCGCGGGTAGGACCTTTGCGACCGCGAGCACGGCGGGCTCGGAAGCGGGGTCGCCCTGCGCGAGTGCAGCGAGCGGTGCGAGCACGATTATCCCGGCTAACGAGAGGGTCACGCGGCGGATGCAGGGCATCATGGGAGGGGAAGTAACGAGGCCGCTTTCGCACTGTCAACTTGCCGCTCCTGCGGGAGGTAGCAGAGTAAACCCGACATGCGCCCATCGTTTGCGACCCATCTGAACCTCGACGTCATCGAGGAGAATTATCAGCGCTGGCAGGAGAATCCGGAGACGCTCGACCGGGCCTGGTCCGCTTTCTTCGAGGGCTTCGAGCTCGGCGACATGCCGCTGCGCAACGGCGCGGCCGCGCTCGCGCCGCAGGGCGAGCACATGGACTCCGACGGCTCGGGCAGCGGGAGGGTGGACAGCCTGGTCTACGGCTACCGCCGGCTCGGGCACACCGTGGCGCGGATCGATCCACTGGCCGAGGCGCGGCCGGAGAATCCGATGCTCTCGTTAGGCCAATTCGGTTTCCGCGAGAGCGAAATGGATCTTCCGGTTTCGTCGAAATTCTTTCTCGACGGCGAAACGCTGCCGCTGCGCGAGATGGTCGCGGCGCTCGCATCGATTTATGCCGACACGATCGGCGCCGAGTTCATGCACATCCAGGATCCGCGCATTCGGCGCTGGGTGCGCGCGCGGCTGGAGGCGCGGCCGCCGAAGCATAGCGTCCCGCGCCCGAAACAGATCGCGCTCCTCCGCGCGCTCCAGGAAGCGGAAGCGTTCGAGCTTTTCCTGCACACGAAATACGTCGGTCAAAAGCGCTTCTCGCTCCAGGGCTCGGAAGGCTTGATGGCCATCCTCGATACCGTCCTGCACAACTGCCCGCGCGTCGGAGTCGAGGAAATTTGTATGGGCATGCCGCACCGCGGCCGCCTTACCGTCCTGGCGAATTTCGTGAAGAAATCGCTCCAGGTCATCTTCACCGAGTTCAGCACGAACTACGTGCCGGAATTTGTCGAAGGCGACGGCGACGTGAAATATCATCTCGGTTATCGCTCGGTGCGGAAGCTGCGCGGTGGCGCGCAAGTGGAGATTCGCCTTTCGGCCAACCCGAGCCATCTCGAGGCGGTCAACCCTGTCGTGGAAGGCACGACTCGGGCGCGGCAACGGATGCGCGGCGACACCGAACATCGGCGGAAGGTCCTGCCGCTCCTCATCCACGGCGATGCTGCTTTCGCGGGACAGGGGATCGTGATGGAGACGCTGCAGATGTCGCAGCTGCCGGGTTACTCGACCGGCGGGACGCTGCACATCATCGTCAATAACCAGATCGGTTTCACCACTCTGCCAGAGGATGCCCGTTCATCCATGTACGCAACGGACGTGGCGAAGATGATCGACGCCCCCATCTTCCACGTGAACGGCGAAGACCCGCTCGCGCTCGCTTTCGTCACCGAGCTGGCGCTGGACTACCGGCAGGAGTTCGGCCGCGACGCGGTGATCGACATGTATTGCTACCGCCGCTACGGCCACAACGAAGGCGACGAGCCGTCGTTTACCCAGCCGGATCTCTATGACCGCATCGGGAAGCGGCCCTCGGTCAGTCAGCTTTATAAACAGCAGATGCTCGATGCCGGCGTGATCACGGCGGATGACGCGGCCTCGCTCGAGATCGAGTTCCAACTCCTGCTCGAGATGACCTTGCAGGAAGTGAAAGCGATCGAGGAGGAAAAGGGGAATAACGCGGCGAAGCTCAAGGAATCGACCGCGATTTTTCAGCCGAAATACACCGCGGAAGCGACGCCGACTGCGATCAGCCCCGAGGTGTTGCGGCAGATCGCGGAAGGGGTCACGCGCGTGCCGGAGGGGTTCAATGTGCTTCCAAAGGTGAAGCGCATCGTGCTCGACCAGCGGCGCGAAGTTTTCGAAAACGGCGGACCGTACGACTGGGGCTTCGCGGAGGCGCTCGCCTTCGGTTCGCTCCTCCTGGAGGGCACGCCCGTCCGGCTCTCGGGCCAGGACGTGCGGCGCGGGACCTTCAGCCATCGCCATGCGGTGCTTTACGACAGCAAGACGGCGAAACCTTACACCCCGCTTCTTCATCTCGCGGAGGGACAGGGGAAGATCTGCATCTACAACAGCCTGCTCTCGGAAGCCGCCGTCCTCGGCTTCGACTACGGCTACTCGCTCGATTACCCGCAAATGCTCTGCCTCTGGGAAGCGCAGTTCGGCGACTTCGCGAATGGCGCACAGTCGATCATCGATCAATTCATCGTCTCGGCGGAATCAAAGTGGCAGCGACCGAGCAGCATCGTCATGCTGCTACCGCACGGTTACGAAGGACAGGGCCCCGAGCATTCCAGCGCGCGGCTTGAGCGCTTCCTGCAGCTCTGCGCGGATGACAATATCCAAGTCTGCAACCTGACCACGCCCGCGCAATACTTCCACGCCCTGCGTCGGCAGAAGAAGCGTGATTTCATGAAGCCGCTCATCGTCATGACGCCGAAGAGTCTGCTCCGAGCTGAGCATGCGACCTCGCGCGCCGAGGACTTCACGAGCGGCCACTTCCAGGAAATCATCAGCGACGAAACCGCGACCGCGAAAG
>JBKJKL010000409.1:0-3363 GCA_046597485.1 Chthoniobacterales bacterium | reverse complement strand
GCCGAAGCAGACATGATCCGCACCCAGCAGGAACGCGCCGACCTCCAGGCGCAGCTCCAGCAGCGCCAGGGCGAGATCGATGAATTGAAGGCGCACATCGTCGAGACGCCGGTCGTGGCGGAAGCGCTCCCGATGCCGGGCGCGGGTGATTTGCAGACGCAGCTCGAGGAGACCCGCCGCCAGCTCGACAGTGCCGAGCGCGAAAAGCAGCTCCTGACCCAGAAAATCCGCAGTGCCGACACCGCGGTGGCCGCGCAACAGGCGAAGGTGCGTGGGGCAGCGCCGCGGGGAAATCCAAATGTTCGCGGCACCGTCCTGGCGGTGAACCAGGCCTACAACTTTGTTGTTTTGAACATCGGGAGCCGCCAGGGTCTCGAGGCAAACAGCGAGATGTTGGTCGTGCGCGGTGGCACCTTGATCGGGAAGATTCGTGTCTCCTCGGTTGAACCAGCCACTGGCATCGGCGATATCGTCTCCAGCAGTCTGCCCCGTGGGGTGCAGGTGCAACCCGGAGATAATGTCATCTATGCAGGTTCGTAATTCGCTTTTCCGCCGCGGTCTTTCCCTTCTCCTCCTCGCGAGCGCCCTCGTCTCGTTCTCGTCCTGCGCCACGAAGCGGCCGCCGCAGCTCATCTCCGATGGCTCGACCGGGCGCGAGTCCCAGCTGCCATGGAATCGCCAGGAACGCTGGGAAGGCGCTGGCCAGGCCGGTGCACTGGCTGAGCAGCTCCAAGGCCGCTAAATCCAGGCCCCGGAGGGGATGATCGCGTTCTTCGGGATCACGACGATCCCGTCGCGGATAAAGTAGTTCACGCCGTCGTAGTCAGCCGGTTTTCCTTCCGGTGTGATAACCACGCCGTCGGCGATACGCGCGTTCTTGTCGATGATCGCGCGATCGATCACGCAGTTGCGGCCGATGCCCATCGGCGGCACGCCGGCCGGGACCACTCCGGTGTCGTGCTCGTAGTAATCCGCGCCCATGATGATGCTGTTCCGGATCGTGGCGCCAGTGTTGATCACGCTGCGCACTCCGATGACTGACCGCTCGAGGTGCGCGTCGGAAATGATGCAACCGTCGGAGACGATCGCCTGACGAAGGGCTGCGCCGTTAATTTTGCTCCCCGGCAGGAAACGCGGGTGGGTGTAGATCGGAGCGGCGGCGTCGAAGAAGCTGTACTTCGGCACGAGCTCCGTGAGGTCGAGATTGGCTTCGTAGAAGGCGCGGATCGTCCCGATGTCCTCCCAGTAGTCGTCGAAGATGAAGGCGTTCACCTGCCGCTCGGAGATGGCCTGGGGGATGATGTGCTTCCCGAAATCGGCCAGGTCGTTTGAGAGGCATTCCTCAAGCACGCGGCGATTAAAAATATAGATGCCCATCGAGGCCTGGAAGAGCTCCTCAGCCGGCGCCGCCCCGATCGACGAGAGCAGCTCGGACGGGAGCTTCAGTTCGTCGAGGATGGCGTCTTCTTTCGGCTTCTCGACGAAGCGCGTGATGCGGCGGTCGTTGTCGCTTTGCATGATGCCGAAGTCGGAGGCCTGATTCCGCGGCACAGGTTTGGTGGCGAGCGTGATCTCCGCCCCGGTGCGGATGTGTTGGCTGAGCAGTGCCCGGAAATCCATCCGGTAAAGCTGATCGCCGCTCAGGATCAGGTAGTACTCGTATGGGCGCTCGAGGAAGTAGCGCATGTTCTGCCGCACCGCGTCGGCCGTGCCCTGATACCAGCCGGAGCTCTCCGGCGTCTGTTGCGCCGCGAGGATGTCGACGAAGCTGCGCGAGAAGTTGTCGAACTTGTAGCTCGCCTGGATGTGGCGGTGGAGCGACATGGTGTTGAACTGCGTCAGGACATAGATCGAGCGCAGCCCGGAGTTCAGGCAATTGCTGATCGGGATGTCGACCAGCCGATACTTCCCGCCCAGCGGCACGGCCGGCTTCGCGCGGTCCTTCGTTAACGGAAACAAACGCGTCCCGGCGCCGCCGCCCATGATGATGGCGAGGGTCTGTTGCGTGGTGCCGGGAGGGAGAGCGGGCGCTTGCATGCGGAATGAATCGCACACTCGCGCGCCCTCTGTCGCGTCTCTTCCGCCCCAGCCGGTGGAGAGGCAGTGGTCACTGGCCCGAGCCGGTGCTATGATCCGCCCTTCCGAAAGGAAATTTATGTGCGGAATCGTCGGATATGTCGGGAAAGCGCAAGCCGGTCCCATCTTGCTCGATGGGCTGCGGCGCCTCGAGTACCGCGGCTATGATTCGGCCGGGGTGGCGATAGTCAATGGCAATGGCGTCGAGACGCGGAAGTGCGCGGGCCGGATTGCAAACCTAGCGCTCTTGATGACGGAGAACCCGCCCTCGGGCCATTACGGCATCAGCCACACCCGCTGGGCTACCCACGGAGAGGTGACCGACGAAAATGCGCATCCGCACTTCGACCAAAGTGGCAAACTAGCGCTGGTGCACAACGGCGTGATTGAGAACTACGCCAGCATCAAGGAGGAGCTGCTGCGCGAAGGCGCGCACATTTTTAAGTCGGAGACCGACACGGAGGTCCTCGCGCACCTCATCGGTAGTCTTTACGACAAGAGCGGCACCGACGGCGACTCGAAGGCGCGTCTGGTCAATGCGACCCGCGCCGCGCTTAAGCAGGTCATTGGCACCTACGGCATCGCAGTGCTGCATCAGGACATCCCGGATTTCATCATCGGCGCGCGCCGCGGTTCGCCGCTCGTCCTCGGCGTGGGGAAAAATGAGAACTTCCTCGCCAGCGACGTCAGCGCGGTCGTCGCGCACACGCGGGACGCCGTTTACCTGAATGACTTCGATATCGTCGCAGTCGAGGCCGATCGTTTCGAGATCAGCTCAGTCGGCAGCGACGGCACCGGCAACTACACGCTGAGCAAAGTCGAGTTTAGCGACGAGGACATTAAGAAGGGTGATTATCCGCATTACATGCTCAAGGAAATCTTTGAGCAGCCGGCCTCGGTGCGCGACGCGATGCGCGGACGGCTGAGCGCAGAGCACTGCAGCGCGAAGCTCGGCGGGCTTGAGATGAGTTCAGCCGATCTGCGCGATGTCGGCCGCATCGTTCTGACCGGCTGCGGCACCGCGCTGCACGCCGCGATGGTCGGCGAATACGTCATCGAGCATCTCGCGGGCATCCCGACCGAGGTGGAATTTGCGAGCGAGTTTCGGCACCGGAACAGCCCGATGTCGAGTGATACCCTGGTCTTCGCGATCAGCCAGAGCGGCGAAACGGCCGACACCCTCGGTGCCCTGCGTGAAGCGCGCCGAAAAGGCTACCGCGCGCTCGGCATCTGCAACAACGTTGCGAGTACGATCGCGCGCGAGAGCGATGGCGGCGTCTACATGCA
>JBKJKL010000405.1:0-3659 GCA_046597485.1 Chthoniobacterales bacterium | reverse complement strand
GCGAAGGGTTATCAGATCGCGCTCGCGACGAGCGGGCATCGGCTCGTGACCGCGACGGTGGACTGGCTCTCCGTCTCGCCGCATGACCCGGCCCAGTGGGTCCAGCTTTCCGGGAACGAAATGAAGATCGTGCCTGACTTGAACGGCTTCTCAATCGAGTCCTTCCGCAGCGCGCATCCCGACGAGACGACCGACTTCAGTTATCGCTACGTGCAGCCGCTCTCGATCGGGAAAGAGGAAGACCCGGCCAGCCTGCGCACCTGTCTCGAGTTCATCCAGCAGCATCCGAACTGGTCGCTCTCGCGGCAGGATCATCACTACTGGGACGTAGCCTGATTGCGCCGGCGCGGAAACCGAGGCACACTCCGCCCGTGACCTTTCGCCGCACGCTCGCTGCGCTGCTCTTCGCGGCGATGACGCTAGCCGCGGCGCTCGCGGTCACGCCACAGCTCCACGCCTGGCTGCATTCCACCGGTGACCGGACCACGCACCAGTGCGCGGCCACCTTGCTCTCGAGCGGCAGCGTCGAGCACACGCCGGCCGAACCGATCGCCGTGGAGCGCGCACCGGAAGCGAACGCCGAAACGCTCCCCGCGCTGGCCGTCGCTCACGTTCTCTCTTTCTTCGGCGGCTCATCTCTCGAGCACGCGCCTCCGGCGCAATCCTGAACCCGTCGGAGCTGGCCGCGCCTTCTGCGCGGCTGCGGAGGGGAAGCGCGTTTCCTCGCCGCGGATCCGATGTGCGTCACGCGCACCTTGATTGGATGACTCGTTAGGCGGCCCGCGGGCCGGAGCGAAAGGATGACGATGAGAAGGAAAATTTTGATGCTCGCGCTTTGGAGCGCGGCGAGCGGCTCGGCCTTCGCGCAGGAGCCGGATCAGGCGAAACAGATCGAAGAACTGCGCCAGCAGGTGCAGGCCTTGACGGAGACAGTCCGCGCCTTGCAGCAACAGATGCAAAGCCAGCCGCAGAGCACTGCGCCGCTGCCGGAAAACCCCGAGCCGCCGGTCCTGGCGGGCGCTGCTCCGGCCGCGACACCGGTTGCTGCACCGCCGCCGCCTCCACTCTTTCCGACCACGGACAATAACGTGGTGGCCGCGAGCAGTTCCTCCACCGGCACTGCGTCCACTGCTTTTCCCACCTCCGATGCCGCGGTCACGACGGCCGCACCAGTTTCCGCGGAAGGAATTGGCGCTTCGCTGGCGCAGCCGATCACGCTCGCGAGCGGCGCGGGCGGGAAGAATTACATGAACATCTCGTTCGATAGCCTCGCCACTTTCGACGCCACGACGGCGCGCGACGTGAGCCTGCTCGAAGTGGGCGACCACGATCCGCAGCAGCGCGGCTTCAACCTGCGCAATGCCGAGATCGCGCTCGACGGCGCGGTCGATCCGTTCTTCGAGGGCTTCGCGAACATCGTGCTCAAGCTCGATAATAATAACAACACTTCGATCGAGCTCGAGGAGGCATTCGCGCAGACGACGAGCCTTCCCTTCGGCCTCCAGGTGAAGGGCGGGCAATTCTTCACCGCCTTCGGCCGCTTAAACCCGATGCATCCACACACCTGGGACTTCGCCGATGCGCCGCTCGTCTTCGGCCGGCTGCTGGGGCCGGATGGGCTGCGCGGTGTCGGCGCGCAAGGCTCGTGGGTCCTGCCGGTGCCGTGGTATTCGCAGCTCTATTTCGCGGTCCAAAACGGGCGCGGCGGCACCGCCCATTCCTTCCGCAACCCGGGCGACAACGGGCGCTTCTTCGGCCGCCTCACGACTGACCGGCAGGCCAGCGGGCTGGGCGAGCTCCTTTACCTCCCACGCTGGGAAAACTCGGCCAACCTAAGCGAGACGCAGACTGTCCTCGGCGGCATCTCGGGTGCGTTCGGCGCGAACGAAACCGGCGGCGGCAGCCGGACCGAAATCTACGGCGCGGACCTGCTCTATAAATGGAAGAGCGCGCGCGCTGAAGCCGGCTTCCCGTTTGTAAAATGGCAGACGGAAGGGATGTATCGCCGCTTCGAGGCCGGGCGCGGCGCGGACCTCGGGTTTCCGGTTGCAGAAACGTTCCACGACTGGGGCATTTACTCGCAGGTTCTCTGGGGTTGGAAGAAGGGCTGGGTGGCGGGCTTGCGCGGCGACTACCTGAAGATGCAGCGCTCGCATTTCACCGATGACAACGAGCGGCAATCGCGCGCCCGCGTTACAGCCGACCTGACCTGGTTCCCGACCGAGTTCTCAAAACTTCGCCTACAATACCAACACGATTTCCTGAACGAGAACGACTTTCTCGCCGCGCGCGAGGAAGACTCGGTCATCCTGCAGTTTGAATTCATCCTCGGCGCGCACGGCGCCCACAAATTTTAGTTATGAAAAAAATCCTACTAACCCTGTCGGCGGTCTTCTGCCTAACGAGTGTTGAAGCCAAACTCAACGTTGTCACCACCCTGCCGGATTTCGGCGCGCTCGCGCGTGAGATCGGCGGCGCGAATGTCGAGGTCAATACCCTCGCGAAGCCGACCGAGGATTCGCACTTCGTCGATGCGCGGCCGAGTTTCGTGGTCGCCTTGCGCAACGCGGACGTCCTGATCGACGGCGGCGCGGAACTGGAGGTCGGCTGGCTGCCGCCGCTCCTGCAGAACGCGCGCAATCCGAAACTGGAGGTGGGCAAACCGGGCCGCATCCAGGCGTCGCAAGGCGTAAAGCTGCTCGGCGCGCCGCAGACCCTGAGCCGCGCCGCGGGCGACGTCCACGCCATGGGCAATCCGCATTTCGTGATCGACCCGATCATCGCGAAAGCGGTTGCGCAGCACATCGCGCAGGCCTTTGCGACGCTCGACCCGCCGAACGCTGCGGCCTACGAGACGAACTACAAAAAGTTCGAGGCGACGATCAACGCGAAGCTGCAGCAATGGGGCACCGCGATGCTGCCGTTCAAAGGGCAGCACGTGGTCGCTTATCACGATTCGTGGCCCTACTTCGCGCATCGCTTTGGGGTGGAGATCGATGTCTTCCTCGAGCCGAAACCGGGCATCCCGCCCTCCCCTTCGCACCTCGCGGAAGTGATCGGCCAGATGAAGACGCAGAAGATCAAGGCGATCATCGTGGAGCCGTTCCACGATCGGAAAATCGCGGAGAAGGTGGCGAACGATACCGGCGCGAAGGTGGCCGATTTCGCGCAATTCCCCGGCGGCCTGCCGGACACGGACACCTACGTGAAACTGATCGACAAACTGGTCGCGGCCCTCGCCGCGGCCCTGAAGTAACGCGCCATGTGGGACGTCCTTTTCTGGCCGATCATGGCCTGCGTGCTCCTGCCGTGGCTGCTCGTTTACCTCGGTCTGCACGTCGTTCAGCGCGGGATCATCTTTATCGATATCGCGATGGCCCAGATGGCGTCGCTCGGCATCTGCGTGGCGCTTTTGCTAGGCTTTGAATCGGAAGACTGGCGCGCCTTGCTCGTCGCGCTGGTGGTCGCGCTTTTCGGCGCGGCCCTCTTCGCGCTCAGTGCGAAGCGGCAGAGCGCTGTCCCGCAGGAAGCGATCATCGGCATCGCCTATGTCGTGGCGGCGGCAGCTTCCATCCTTTTCCTCAGCCGCTCCGCGCACGGGAACGAAGAAATCCGCAACATGCTGGTGGGCGACATCACCGTCGTCGGCCCGCGTGAAG
>JBKJKL010000348.1:0-2808 GCA_046597485.1 Chthoniobacterales bacterium | reverse complement strand
ATCTGGCGAAGGCGCACGAGTACGAGGCGCAGGTCCTGACCGCGCGCCGCCGCGAATTCTACGCGCACGTCCGCGCCCAAACGGAGGCCTGGCTCGCGGCCAGCCGGAACTGACCATGTGCGGCTTCGCTGGATTTTTTGACCGGAACGCACACGGCGCGGCGCGCGACCTCGAGGATATCGCGACCTCGATGGCGACACGCCTGCGGCATCGCGGTCCAGACGATGCCGGCGCCTGGGCCGATCCGCGCGCAGGTGTCGCGCTTGGTTTCCGTCGCCTTTCGATCGTCGACCTGTCGGAGCACGGAAAGCAGCCGATGCATTCGGCGAGTAGTCGTTACGTCATCGCGCTGAATGGCGAGATCTACAATCACCGCGCCCTCCGCGCTGAACTCGCCGACACGACGGAATTCCGCGGCCACTCCGACACGGAAGTCTTGCTCGCCGCGATCGAAAAATGGGGACTCGCCACCGCGCTGGCTCGTGCGGTCGGCATGTTTGCCTTCGCGCTTTGGGACAGCGAGACGCGCGCGCTGCATCTCGTGCGGGACCGGCTCGGCGAGCGTCCGCTTTACTACGGCAGCGTCGGCGGCGTGCTCCTCTTCGGCTCGGAGCTGAAGGCGCTGAAGGCGCATCCGGCCTGGCGCGGCGAAGTCGATCGCGACGTCGTTTCCCTCCTCCTCCGCTACGGTTACATCCCGGCGCCGTTCTCCATTTTCAAAGGCATCCGCAAAGTGCCGCCGGGCAGCTGGCTCACCATCACAGATCCTTCGGAGCTCGGCGCGCTCAACGAGTATTGGTCGGCGAAACGGGTCGTGGAGACCGGCGCGGCCAGCCGTTTTCGCGGCAGCGAAACGGAAGCGACCGATGAGCTGGAGAAGCTCCTGCGCGCTGCCATTCGTGACCAAATGGTGGCCGACGTGCCGGTCGGTGCGCTCCTCTCCGGCGGGATCGATTCCTCGACTGTTGTCGCCTTGATGCAGAGCGAAGCGACGCGCCCGGCGAAGACTTTCACCATCGGTTTCCATGAGCCGCGCTACAACGAAGCGGCGCACGCGAAGGAAGTCGCGCGCCACCTCGGCACGGATCACACCGAGCTTTACGTTTCGTCGCAAGACGCGCTCAACGTCATCCCGAAACTCCCGTCGCTTTACGACGAACCGTTCGCCGATCACTCGCAGATTCCCACTTTCCTCGTCACCTCGCTCGCGCGGCAGGCCGTGACCGTGAGCCTCTCCGGCGACGGCGGCGATGAGCTCTTCGGCGGCTACCATCGCTACTTCTATTCCCGGCGAATCTGGGACGGCGCGGGCTGGTTGCCGCGGCCGCTGCGACGCGCCGCTTCGGGCGTGGCGAAAAATTTCGGACGGAGAGCCGCGCTCCTCGGCGACCTCATCGCGTCGAAGGACCCGGACGACCTTTATCTGCGCTTCATGTCGCAATGGCGTGACCCAGCGCGAATCGTTCTCGGCGCGACCGAACCGCCAACCGCTGCGACCTCGAACCATCGTCCGGCGCTCTCCGATTACGTCGAGATGATGATGTATCTCGACCTCGTCAGCTACCTACCGGACGACATCCTGGCAAAAGTCGATCGCGCCAGTATGGGCGTGAGCCTGGAGGTGCGGGTGCCGATGCTTGACCATCGCGTGGTCGAGTTCGCGGCCAGCGTGCCGATGGCGATGAAAATGCGCCACGGCGAGGGCAAACAACTGCTCCGCAACGTCCTTCATCGCCACGTGCCGAAGGCGCTCGTCGACCGGCCAAAGTGGGGCTTCGCTCTGCCGCTCGGCGATTGGCTGCGCGGCCCGCTCCGGCCGTGGGCGGATGCGTTGCTCGATGAAAACAAACTGCGCGATGGCGGCATTTTTGATCCGGCGCCGATCGTCGCGCGCTGGCGGAATCACCTGAACGGCGGACGCGAATCCGTCTCGCCGCTCTGGACTGTTTTGATGTTCCAAGCCTGGGCGGAGGAGAACTGACCGATGTGCGGCATCTACGGTGAAATCGGCGGTGGGACGGTGAACGAGGCAACGGCGAACCTCGCGACCGACCGGCTGACGCATCGCGGCCCGGATGAACGCGGCGCCTGGTTTTCCGGGACGGCGTTTCTCGGGATGCGCCGGCTTAGCATCATCGATCTCTCCGGCGGGCAGCAGCCGATCTGGAACGAGGACCGGTCGCTCTGCATCGTCTTCAACGGCGAGCTCTACAACTTCCAAGACCTCCGGCCGCAGCTCATCGATCGCGGCCATGTTTTCACGACGCGGAGCGACACCGAAGTCGTCCTGCATGCTTACGAGGAGTGGGGCGTCGATTGCCTGCGCCGCTTCAACGGCATGTTTGCGATCGCGATCTACGACCGGACGCGCGCCCAGCTCTTCCTCGCCCGCGATCGGATCGGCGAGAAGCCGCTCTATTACTACCGCAGCGGCGACCGGCTCATCTTTGCGTCCGAGATCAAGGCGCTGCTCGCTGACCCCACGGTTGAGCGCGCGGTCGACCCGCGCGGGCTGGCAAACTTCCTTGCCTTCGGCCACTCCATCGCGCCGGCTACGATTTACCAGAACATCTGCAAGCTGCTCCCCGGCCATTACCTGATCGCGCGCCAGGGCCATTTCGAGATCAAGGAATATTGGGACGTCGGGAGTGAGCCGCACTGGCCCTACGCGCCGACGTTGAGCGATGACGCCTACGCGTCAGCGATCCTCGCCCTCTGCGACGACTCGGTCCGGCGGCGGATGGTCGCGGACGTGCCGGTCGGTGCCTTCCTCAGCGGCGGCGTTGATTCGAGCGCGATCGTCGCGCT
>JBKJKL010000275.1:0-7186 GCA_046597485.1 Chthoniobacterales bacterium | reverse complement strand
TCTTCGCCCCCACCTCCACCAGCCGCTTGGTCAGAAAGACCAGCCCGGCCATCTGCACCCACTCCGAGACCAAGTTGCCCACCACCTGGCCCCAGTGCCCGTCCGGCTGCATCGTGAGGAAGAGGATCGTCCAGCCGATCCCCGTCAACCCGATGAAGATGAGGAGTGAATGCTCCCGCAGGAATTCCAGCACCGGGTTTGCGCTGTGTCCGCGCACCGGCCGACTCTCCTTCGACCCGATCTCGTAGAAGAACTTCGTCCCCAGGATCAGCACCACCGAGCCGCTCCAGTCCGCGATCGCGTTCCCGCAGAAACTCGCGAGCCGCGTGCTCGGATCCAGCCAGACATACCCGGCGATCCAAAGCCCGAGCAGAGCAATCGAGACGATGCTCAGTGAATGACGAAGGAAAAAGTGCCGTTTCCGCGATTTACTCCTGCTCATAAAAGAAAGAGTCGGCCAGCGACCGCTCGCCGGCTTTGTTTATTCGACAACAGCCTGCCTGGTGAGCCAAGCCGCAAGGTCATCTTTGGAGAAGGGGCGCAGCGCTCAGCCCGATTTCGGCTCTGCTTCTGCACAACGGAAGTCCACAGCGCCGCTGACGCGTCCAATCTCAGCGTGCCGGAAACCCGGGCGGCAGTGCCTCCGCACCGGCCGTCGCTCCTCGAGTTCGTCCAAAAGCGAGGTGGCGAGCTTCAATTTGCACGGCTTCATCGGGTGGAGACGATCTCGGACGCTAGCATCCTCAATCCTGTAAATTCCGTCAATTCCGTCCTCCCCATACTACAACCGAAGTAATGAAGCTCCCTACCCCCCCCTCTCCGCCTCCTTCTAGGCTCGTGTTAGTCGTCCTCGGCGCGAACGCCTTTCTCTAGTTTATGTCTATAACGCCGCGATCCGCGGCCGGGCCGGTAGCCCCCGCAGGGAAGACTGTAAATGCGGTGATTACCGCCTCTTCGCCTTCTTCGCCCTAGCCTCGCCTAACGAAAAGCACCGCCTTCCATTCTTACGTCAAAAAAGCCCTTGACGCGATTGGACCAATCTAACGAGATAGCGCTGTCCCCTAAAGCAACTACATCAACCGCAGTAGAAAAGGATAGTTATGCGCCAGATCAAAATAGCAGCTTTCATTGCTCCTTCGCTAGCCGCACTCGGCTTGTTAGTATTGCCTTTTGCACCGGAAGCGGGCGCAGGGAGACCCGCAGCGCCGGCGAAATCAGGAGATGGTATTTGGCAGACGATTGAGAGCGGTTCAATCGCAGCCGCTGACTGGCAGGCGCCGGCCGCGGGTGATTATCGCGTCCTCCGTCTGAACAAGGATGCGCTTGTGCAACAACTGGCTCGCGCCCCGATGGAAAGAACTGGAGAACTGCGCAACAGCCCGGCAGTTCTGTCGCTTCCAATGCCCGATGGTTCTTTTCAGCGCTTTCTCATCGAAGAGTCGCCGGTAATGGATGCCGAGTTAGTGGCTCTTTACCCGGAGATCAAGAGCTATCGCGGACAAGGGATTGAGGACGGCACGGCGACGGTGCGCTTTGACTGGACACCGCGTGGCTTCCACGCGCTCGTGCTTTCGGCGGGTCGCGCAGTCAACATTCTGCCGCCAAACCAGGCCGACCTCGCGACCTATGCCAGCTATTACGATCAAGGCGAGCTCTTCAAATGCGACGTCACCGAACAACACCTGAAGGAGGCTGTGGCTGCGGGCCGGGTCAATCCCGAGGTGGCGGTCGGCTCGATGCTGCGCACCTATCGTATCTCCATTGCCGCGACGAACGAGTTCTGCGTCTTGGTAGGTGGCAATACGGTGGCCGGTTCGACCGCCGCCATCAATAGTTTTCTTAATGGCATCAATGCCATCTGGGAACGCGAACTCTCAGTTCATATGAATCTGGTGAACGCGCCCAGCGTCGTTTACGCGGGTGATAATCTGAGCTGCGGCGGGGCCTGCACTGGGGCAAACGATCCTTACACGAATGGCAACACGATCGCGATGCTCAACGAGGTGCGGCCTGATCTGGCAGCTAAGGTCGGGATCGCTAACTATAATATCGGACACGTCTTGGGGACAAATAGCGGCGGCGTCGCTTACCTGGGCGTCGTGTGCCGCGACACGCTCTGTAACGCCGAGCCCGGAGCATGCAAAGGTGGCGGTGCCAGCGGTATGACTGCGCCGGCCGGCAACTCAGGCTCGGTCGGGCTGTGGGCGCACGAACTAGGCCATCAATTCAACGGCAATCACACTCAGAATGGCGAGACCAGCAATTGCGTGGAGCCCAATCGCAACGGCACGACCGCCTTTGAACCCGGCAGCGGCACTACTATTTTGTCCTACGTCGGCATCTGCGGTTCCGACAACCTCGCCAACACCCGCGACTTGCGTTGGCACGCGGGCACCTTCGCGGAAATTAGTAATTTTCTCGCGGGCGCCCAGGCGATGGGCTGCGCGGTGAGCACCGCCACCGGTAATAACATCCCGACGGTCAACGCCGGGGCGCCATTTACTATCCCAAGGAACACTCCCTTTACGCTCACCGCCACAGGCACGGATGCTGATCCGGGCGATGTCCCTAATTTGACCTTTATCTGGGAACAGGTGGACGCCGGTGGGGTGTGTCCGGGCGCCGGGTGCTTCTCCAACCCGCCTTATGGTGATCAGGTCGGCGATCCCGTGACGACCACGCGACCGCTCTTTCGTGCCTTCACGCCCATTCCCGGCAAGTCACGCACCTTCCCGAGCCTGACTTACATTCTTAATAACGCCAATGTTCCGCCGGCTACAGTCGGAGGCTTCCAAACCGCGGAGAACCTGCCATCAGTTTCTCGCACCATGAACTTCCGCGCTACGGTGCGTGACAATCGGGCGGGGTTCGGTGGCGTCAATGACAGCTCAGTGGCCATCACCGTCGCCGGTGGCTCAGGACCTTTTGCAGTCCTAGCCCCGAACGGAGGAGGGACGTTAAGCGGCGCGCAGACCATCACCTGGAGTGTGGCCGGCACCAACGCCGCTCCGGTTAGCGCAGCCAATGTGAAGATCTCCTTATCCACGGACGGCGGCAATACTTTCCCAACTATCCTGACCGCGAGCACACCTAATACGGGGACCGCTGCCGTTACCCTACCCAATGGGATTACCAGCACCGCCGCTCGCATCAAGATCGAAGCTGTCGGGAATATCTTCTTCGACGTTTCGGACGCTAACTTCACCGTTGTGCCTGCCGACACTTGCCCCGCGGTTAGCGACATTAGCCCGAAGGCTGGCAACGTCGGCAATACGGTGACAATCACGGGCGTTAATTTTACAAATGGCGGCAATGTCACGGGAGTAAAATTCACCAATAATGTCACCGCGGCTTTCACGGTCGTAAACAATACAACGATCACAACCACGGTTCCGACCGGAGCCGTCGGCGGCCCCATTACCCTCAGCAAGGCGGGCTGTCCTGATGTGCAAACGGCCAGCTTCAGCATTTGCTCGGGTGCGCCATTCGCGATCGCGATTGACGACGGTGGAGTGGAGTCTGCCAGCAGCAACGGCAGCGGAGCTTACTACGTGAACCGTCTTACCCCGGGGACTTATCCGGCGACCCTGACGCAGGTCTCCATTTTCTGGGCTTCCTTCCAGAGCTTTCCGCAAGGCACCGCAATTAATATTGTCGCCGGCCCAAATAGTGGCGGCACGGCGAACATCGACAGCACCAGCTTCCAGACGTTCGCCACGACCTCAGGTCCAGTGGGCGGCTTCACTACCTACACTTTGCCTAACCCGGTGACGATTACGGCCGGCGATTTTGTGGTAGGGTTCCAGGTCCCGACCCAGCCGGCTGGTTCCTTTCCGATCGCGACCGACACGACCAATCCAGCGAGTCGCTCATATGTCTCGGGTAACGGAACGAACTTCACTACCATTATAGATCGTAATTATATGATCCGGGCCGCCCAAGTGTTTACCGGTTGCAGTGCTGGCGGACCAACGAGTTGCACAAGTTTCGCCGAGAACTTCGATGGGGTCACTGCGCCTGCGCTACCCGCAGGCTGGGTGGCCACCAACGCCGTCGGGCCCGCCCCGCTTTGGGTGACCGCGACGACTACGCCCGATACTGCGCCGAATTATGCCGCGGTCGACGACCCAGCCGTGACAAGCGACAAGTCCCTCGACACGCCGGGGATTCCTATCACCTCAGCTTCTGCGCAATTGCGCTTCCGCAATTTTTACAGTTTTGAAGGTAATGGAGTGAACTACTATGATGGCGCTGTCCTGGAAGTATCGTCGCCTAATATCAACGGCGGAGCGTTCACCGACATCACCAACGCGGCCGTCGGCGGCAGTTTTGTTAGCGGGGGTTATGTTGGCACCATCGCCGCCACCTTCGGTAACCCGCTGGCCGGTCGTGCGGCCTGGGGTCAAGGCTCGAATGGCTACCTCACTACTGTCGCAAATCTCGGACCGAACGTGGCAGGACAGACGATCAAGCTGCGCTTCCGCATGGGATCGGACAGTAGCGTCGGTTCGATGGGCTGGCAGATCGACTCTCTCACTATTACAACAACAAACTGTGCCCCGACGCTGCAAAGCGCTGTCTCCCGGAAGAACCACGGCCTAGCCGGCGCTATCGACATCAATCTGCCACTCACGGGTCCCTCCGGCGTTGAGTGCCGCACCGGCGGTGGGACCAATGCTCACCAGGTCGTCTTGACCTTCCCCGGCGCGGTCACTTTCGGCAGCGCCGCGGTGACTTCCGGCGTGGGCACTGTGAGCAGCAGTAGCGGGAACGGGACGTCCACCGTGACCGTGAACCTGACCGGAGTTAGTAATGCCCAGCGGATCACCCTCACGCTCGCGAATGTGAACAACGGCACCCTTACCGGCGACGTGGCCGTGCCAATGGGCCTGTTACTCGGCGATAGCAACGGCGACGGCTCCGTCAACTCGGGCGATGCCACTATCACGCGCAATCGTTCCGGCCAGTCCACCGACGCGATTAATTTCCGGAGCGACTACAATCTCGACGGCAACATTAACGCCGCCGACGTAACGATCGTCCGCGGGCAATCGGGAAACGCTCTTCCATAAAGACGAAGCCGCAATCTGCGACGCAGCGGTAACTCGCGAAACCCGACGTCCGACGTTGCATCCCTCTTCCGTCGACGCTCGGGTTTGATCTTGTCTCAACGCTAACAGGCTTGGCAAAGCGCAGGGCCGCCCCTGCTTGGAGCCACGCGGCCGAACACGGAGGAGACGAAATGAGTTTGCCGACCGCAGACCCGCGCGCTGGCAGGCGCGACCGCCCCGCACGGTCACGGCGTCGAGATCGATCAGCTTAAATCCGCGCCCACTCGGTATCGACAAGGCCCCCCGTCGCCATGGTTGATGGCACGGCCCAGGGGCAGAACCAACCCCATTTTCAAGAATCCTGTTCAATCCTGCAAATCCTGCCTATTCGTCCTCTCCATCCTGCAACCGAAGCTATGAAAATCCTCACCGTCATCTTCCGCCTCCTGCTTGGCCTCATGTTTGTCGTCTTCGGCTCGAACGCCTTTCTCCAGTTCATGCCCATGCCGCCGATGAGCGGCCCGGCCGGCGACTTCATCGGCGCGCTCCACGTCACCGGTTATCTGAAGGCCATCGCCGCCGTGCAGATCGCGGGCGGCCTGCTCCTCCTCCTTGGCCGCTTCGTCCCGCTCGGCCTCACCCTCCTCGCCCCCATCGTGGCTAATATCTTCCTTTACCACGTCTTCATGGACCGGAACGGCCTCGTCATCGCTCTGGTCGTGAGCGCGCTCACCCTCTTCCTCCTCTGGCACCATCGCGGAGCATTCTCTGGTCTGCTCCGCGCGTAGTAGCCGACGCGCCCATTCCCACGCGCTGACCCTTCGGGCTGCGTCCACGTCGCGCCGTCCCCACGCGCTCCGTTCAACCTTTCAGCGCTTTGAGCATAGAGCCTGAACGACGACGACAAAAAAGCCGCCGGGGCATTTCTGCGCCCGGCGGCTTCTCATTTATCTCCAGCTTTCCGCTGGTCAGCTTTCGCCTACAGACTCATATTCAGCGAATCCAGCGTCGGCTCATCGATCGCCGCAGTCGTGGTTAACCCCGCGTCCTCCTGGTAGCCAAGCAGCGCCTTGCGCGTTAACGGCCCGAGCAGCCCGTCCACCGAGCCCCTGTAGTAGCCCATCTCCTTCAGCGAGGCCTGCACATTGGCGATCACGCGATCCGCCCGTTCGCCGCGGCGACCCGCATAGATCGGCCCATCGTAAGCGTAGTACTCGTTACGCGGATTGTAACCCCAGGCCGGATACCAGTAGTTGTTGTTCTGGTAATAGTAGCCCCCGCCAATCAATTCCACCCGGCTGTAGCGCGACCGATAGTAGCCTTCATCGTGCCGTTCCGGACGATAGGAGCGGTAGACTTCATAGCGCGGTCCCTGCCAGCGATCGCTGCCCTCCACCCGATAGGATGGATTGAAGGTCACTGCGGGAGCCACCTGCAAGTTTGGCTGCGCGGCAAAGTTCGCGTTTTCGGTCCGGATCGCCTGCACCTTCTGCACATCCGGCTTCTTCGTCGCCGCGGCAGTATTCGGTTTCGGAGTAGGGATTGGCTCTGCGGGAGCTGATGCCGTCGCCGCCGGAGCCGTGCTTGCTGCTACCGTGGCCGCAGGAGAGGCGGTCGCTGCCACCGTCGAAGCCGGAGTCGCGCTCGCTGCCGTCGTAGCCGCCGGTGTTGCACTGGCCATCGGAGAGGCCGTCGCGGCGACTGTCGCCGTCATGGTTGGAGTCGCACTCGTAGCCGCCTTGGTCACCGGAGTTGCCGTCGCCATGGGCGTAGCTGAAGCAGTTGCCGCAGGAGCTTTGACATCTTTTCCGGGTAGCTCTGCCGGGGCCTTGGCCGTGGGCATCGCACTCGCAGCCGGTGCGGCCGCGGGCTTCATGGCTGGGGCTGCCGAAGGGGCGACCTTTGAAGTTGCTTCCGCCTTTGGCGCTACTTCCGCCTTAGGAGTCGCTTCCGCCTTCGGCGCTACTTCTGCCTTGGGAGTCGCTTCCGCCTTTGGTGCCTTCGCAGCCTCCGCTGCATGTTTGCTGTGCTCTTCCGCTGCCGGAGCCATCGGTTTCACTATGGGCTCGCTTTTCGGCTCTTTCGGGGCTTGCTCGATCTTCGGAGCTGCTTCGGGCGCCGCGGCGAAGGCGCCC
>JBKJKL010000233.1:0-2557 GCA_046597485.1 Chthoniobacterales bacterium | reverse complement strand
TTTCGCCCAGAACTGCACGTCGCTCCCGCTGGTGACGCGGTTGTTCGCGTGGAAGATCCAGGCTGGGCGATTCCGGATGGTGAAGGCGTTGACCGCCGCGGTCGCCTGCACATTCGTCACCTGGCTGGCGAGATCGCCGACGCCCGGGCCAGCGGAAATGTAGGTGTTCTCCGCGCCGGCATCGAAGAGGAGCTGGAAGTAATACTGGATCGTCTCGTTCGCCGCCGCAGTCGCGCTGCTGAAGCTCGCTTTCCAATATTGGAAGTCGCCCTCGTTCGCGTGAAAGCTGAGCGGAGCCGACTGCCAGACGCCCTGCGCCGCACCTTTGTAGAAGAGCGTGCCGCCGGTCTGGTTCGCGGTGCCGAAGGGGTTGTTGAACTTCTTCACCACGGTGTAAACCGTGATCGTCGTCGGAGTCGCCGGGTTGTTGCTGATCTCGACATACGGCTCGCGGTATTGCCGCCGCGGCGTTGGATTGCCATTCGCATTTGGGACGTCGGCGTTGAACGGGCGATGGCCGGCATCGGCTAAGGTCGCGGAGGCCTGCGGGAGGGCGGCCGCGATGATGAGAAAGGCGAGCCCGAAGGGGCGTGTGAAGCGGTTCATTCGTTAGGGAAGACTGACGTCGAGTTTGTAGAAGCGGCGCTGCGTGGCGAGCGGCGGGCCGCCGGTGGCGGAGCCGTCGTCCGTGTAGATCACTTCCGCGCCAGTGCCGGCGATGGCGCTTCCGGCCTGCTGCCACGGACCGAGCGGTCGGCTGGAATAATAGATGCGGTAGCTGCGATCGCGAATCGTCTTGAAGCGGAGCGCCACCGTCGTGCTCGAGGCGCGCTGCACCCGCAGGCCGAAGGCGGCGCGATCACCGACGAGCGGATTCGAGCCGAGGATGTATTCCTGACGGTTCGTTAGGCCGTCGCCGTCCGCGTCGTCGTCGGCGCGGGAGAGATCGTTCGCCTGTCCGGTCGCGTGGCCGAAGTAAGCCTGAGTAAACCAATCCGGTACGCCGTCGCCGTCGCTGTCGTAACTGAGCGCGGCACCGGTCTCGAAGCCGATCGCGAAGTTGAAGGTGCCCGCGCCGGAGATCTCCACTTGGTGCGTCTGTGCTTGGTTCCGCATCAGCACGGTGTCGAGCGGATTGCTGTCGCGATCGGAAGCCGCCGGATTAAAGCTGGCGCCGCCGTAGCCGCTGCCGCCGAATCGCAAATAGGCGCGCACGCTGCGCAGCGGGTCGACGTTATTGTTTAAAAGGTTCACTTCCGTCGCGCCGCTCAGGAGCGGCGAGAGATGCGCCTGTCCGGCGATGAGCAAATCGAGCAGGTCCGGCGAAAGGCCCAAGCGCACGAAAAGCTGCGCGACTCCGGTCGTGGTATAGCTCGCTTGCAGCGCGCCCTGGCCGGGCGCGAGCGTGATCGTTTTCGTGATCTTCCCGTCGCTACTGGTGAACTTCCAGCCGTTGCCGCTCGGCGCGGGCGCGGCGCTGTAGAGATCGTTGACGTAGATCGAGGTCCCGCTCCCGCCCGCGGTGCTTTGCGCGAACCAGTCCTTGAAGCCGGAAGTGCGATACGCTCCCAGCGCGGTTCCGTTGAAATTGGACGCGCCTTCTTCCTCGGTTTCGCTGCCCGCATAGCTGGCCAGATTGCCGGCCACCTGCACGACACGGCCGGTGTCGAGATCACGCGTCCAGGCCGCGGTCATGCGTCCGCCGATGCGTTCGAAGAGAGCGAAGAGCCGATCGTTGAAGAGCAGATATTCCGTTTCGCCGTCGAGATCGACATCGGTCTGCTCGGCGAACGCGCTGGTCGAGTAACTGGCGGCGGCCAGCGCCCAAGTGTTGACCCGCGCGTAGATCGCCGCGGTGCGCGACTGCGCTTGCGCTACCTTCGCGAATCCAGCTAGCGGCTGGTTGCTGGTGTCGGGATGAATGTAAGCACCCGTGCTGAACTTGCTCAGGTCGGACGAGGGCTGCTCGTGGAACGCAGTCTCAAAAACGGAGGCGTGCAGCGTCGCGCCGCCGAGGGCGCGCAAGCCGGCGAGCGCGGAGTTTTGCGAAAGTGAACTGAGAGAGAGCCATGAATCGTTCACGACGCCGCTGCCGGTCTGCGTCCCATAGGCGTTCGGAACAAGCGCGCCGGTGCGGATGCTGAAACGCTTTCCGCTCAGGCTCTCCTCAAGCGCGGAGCCGAGATACCAGTTGTCGTAATTTTCTTCGGTCGCCCAATCGAGGAAATCCTTCGAGACGCTGGCGAGCGCGGGATTGCCGCGAGCGACCGCGCCCCATTGCGTCGCGGTCGTGCCGTTCGCGAGATACGGCACTGCGCCGTTCGCGATCTGGTCCGGCGTGACGAGTTGAATCCACGGCCGGCTCGCGAGCCATGCGATATTTTTGTCGTACGCGTCCGCTTTCGCCTTCACGGCAAAATCTTCCCAGTGATTGACGAAAACGATCGCCTGGTCCTGCTGGCCGTCGCGCACTTTGCGGCTCAGCAGTTGCCGCAGGAGCACCGGCGCGCCGTTGTCATCGTTCAGGAAAAGCTGCGCGCTGATTCCGTCGTTGATC